>CAYWBE010000177.1:0-3769 GCA_964456295.1 uncultured Candidatus Nemicrothrix sp. | reverse complement strand
CCAGGCGGCCGATCTCGATGGCGGTGGCCGGGCTGACCACGCCGTCCATGGCCGAGGCCATGAGGGGCAGTTCGAACCGGTAGGCGTCGATCTGCCAGGAGATGTCGACGTCCTCCGGGTCGCGTGTGCGGCGGCTGGGGACGATGGCGATGTCGTCGAACCCGTAGGCCCGGCGCCCGCTCTTGCCCATCCCGATCTCGATCTCGGCCATGGTCACTCCCTGCCGACGGTGGTCGGCTCCGCCCGGACGAGCCTCGGCGGCGGCCCCCGGAAAGGGTCGATTCTAGCCACGCGCGACCACCCCCGAAGGGCGTCTCCGACGGTCCCTGAGGCCCCGATGGACCGCAGCGGAACGCTCCGGTCAGACCAGGTCGTCGAGCAGGTCGGCCAGGTCGGCCACGTGGGTGGCGGTGGTCCAGGTGCCACCCACGGCCACCCGCATCACGTACCGGTCGGCCAGCCTGGTGTGGGTACAGAAGGCCCGCCCCGAGGCGTTCACGGCGGCCATCAGGGCCGCGGTGGCCTCGTCGCCGTCGACGTGGCGCAGGCAGACCAGGCCGAGCGAGAGCGGCGCGGCCAGCTCGAGCCTGGGGTTGGCGGCGACCCGGTCGGCCAGGTCGGCTGCCGCGGCCACGTGGGCCCGGATGTGGGCCCGTAGGCCCTCGACCCCGTAGGACCGCAGCACGAACCACAGCTTCATGGCCCGGAACCGACGGCCGAGGGGCACCTGCCAGTCGCGGTAGTCGATGACGGCCCCGGCGTCGCTGGCCGTGTTCCGCAGGTACTCGGGCACGATGGACAGCGAGTCGTGGAGCGGCTGGCGATCGGCCAGGTAGAAGGCCGAGCAGTCGAAGTTGGTGAGCAGCCACTTGTGGGGGTTGAAGCAGTAGCTGTCCACCCGGTCCAGCCCGTCGAGGAGGTGGCGGTGCTCGGGACACACGGTGGCCGCACCGGCCCACGCCGAATCGACGTGCACCCACGCCCCCACCGGTCCGGCCACGTCGCAGACGGCCGCCACCGGGTCGACGGCCCCCGACGAGGTGGTACCCACCGTGGCGGCCACCAGGCAGGGCACGTGGCCGTCGGCCACATCGGCGGCCACCATGGCGGCCAGGGCGTCGGCGTCCATGGCGAAGCCATCGTCGGTGGGCACGGCCCGCAGCTGGTGGCGGGCGAACCCGGCCACCAGGACGTCCTTCTCGATCGACGAGTGGGCCTGTTCGGAGGCGTAGATCCGCAGGCTGGGCAGGGCCTCGGCGCCGCCGGACCGGTCGCGGGCGGCGAGGATGGCGCACAGCGACGCCGACGAGGCGGAGTCCTGGATCACGCCGCCACCGGGGCCGGTCGAATGGAAGCGGTCGGGCAGCCCGCAGGCCTCGATCAACCAGTCCAGCACCAGGGTCTCCAGTTCGGTGCAGGCCGGGCTGGTCGACCACATCATCCCCTGCTGGCCGAGGCCGGCCGACACCAGCTCGCCGAGGACCGCCGGGGGCGAGGAGTCGGCGGGGAAGAACCCGTAGAAGCCGGGGTGCAGCCAGTTGGTGAGCCCGGGGACGATCAGGCGCTCGACGTCGGCCAGGATCGCCTCGAACGACTCGCCCTCCATGGGCGGCGACGGGGGCAGTGAGGCGTAGACGTCACCGGGGGCCAGGTTCGAGGTAAGGGGCAGCTCGGGGACGTCGGTGCGGAAGCCGTCGATGAACCCGGCCAGGAAGTCGACGGTGTCGTGGCCGGCCGACCGGAACTCGTCGGTCGACATGTGCGGCACGGGTCCGGGCGCCTCTGGGGCCGCCTGGTCCGAGGTCTGGTCCGGGGTCTGGTCAGGCACCGGTGGTCCTCATGGGTCGGCACGGTAGTTGCGGCGGTCGTCCAGGCCGAAGACGAGGGCCAGCAGCTGGCGCAGCATGGCCGCCGTGGCGCCCCACACGGTGTCGCCCACCAGTTCGAAGAAGGTGATGGTCCACGGGTCACCGTGGCGGGACCACTCCTCCTCGCGGTACACCTCGTCGAGCAGCAGCTCGGACAGCGGCACGTGGAGGATGGCCTCGACCTCGTCGGGGTTGGCCACCAGGTCGGGGGGGTCGTCCAGCACGGCCACGTAGGGGTGGATGAGGCTGCGGCTGCCCACGGTGACCAGTGGGTCGAGGCGACCCAGCAGCCGGACCGACGACGGGTCCAGGCCGGTCTCCTCCTCGGCCTCCCGCAGGGCGGTGGCCCACAGGTCGGGATCGGTCGGGTCGTGGCGCCCACCGGGGAACGACACCTCGTGGGTGTGGCTGGCCAGGTGGGGCGAGCGGCGGGTCAGCACCACGTGGGGCCCGCCGCCGGCCGGATCGTCGTAGAGGGCCACCAGCACCCCGGCGGACCGTTCGTCGCCCCGGGGGCGTCCCCGGATGCCGGCGGGCTCCCGGCCGTCGAACACGGCGACCAGGTGGTCGAAGGTGAGGGTGCGGTCGTCGAGTGCCGCCCACGGTGGGGGGCTACCGGGGCGCCAGTCGTCGGGACGGGGGATGCCCTGGGGGCCGCCCCGGCCGGCCGGTGGCCCGGTGGGGGTCACCCGTCGGTGACGCCGGCGAGGAACGCCTCGAGGCCGTCGTCGCGGAGGCCCTCGGCCACGGCCAGCGGCAGGGTGGTGCCCCGCTCCCAGCCCTCCCAGTGGGCGGCCAGGGTGGCAGCCGCCTCGGCCCGCGACGCGTCACCGCCCTCAGCCTGTGTGGCGGCCAGCACCTCGGGGAGCCGCCCCGTCTTGAGGTTGGCCAGCATGCGACCCACCAGGGTCTCGCCCCGGGTCCACTCGGCGAACTGGGCGGCCAGCTTCACCGGGTCGGGTGCCGGCCAGGCCGTCGAAGGATCGCTCATGCCGCCAACCTACCGGCGGGCCCGAAAACGGCGGGAGCCGGGCCCGAAGGCCCGGCTGCCACGTTGCCGCCGAGGCGGCGTCCCCGGCCGAAGCCGGGGTGATCCCGGAGGATCGTTACATCATGCCGCCCATGCCGCCCATGGGGTCCATGCCGCCACCGGGGGGCATGGCCGGCTCGGGCTCGGGCTTGTCGGCCACCAGCGCCTCGGTGGTGAGCAGGAGGGCCGCGATGGACGCCGCGTTCTGCAGCGCCGCACGGGTCACCTTGGCCGGGTCGATGACGCCGGCCTCCACCAGGTCGACCATCTCGCCGGTCGCCGCGTTGAGGCCGGTGGAACCGGAGGCCTGCTCGATCTCGCGGACCATGACCGCACCCTCGAGGCCGGCGTTGTCGGCGATGAGCCGGGCCGGAGCCTCGAGCGAGGCGTGCACGATGCGGGCACCGGTCGCCTGGTCTCCGTCGAGGCCGTCGATGGCACCGGACACCGCAGCACGCGACCGCAGCAGGGCGGTGCCGCCGCCGGCGACCACACCCTCCTCGATGGCCGCCCGGGTCGCCGACAGGGCGTCCTCGATGCGGTGCTTCTTCTCCTTGAGCTCGACCTCGGTGGCCGCGCCGACCTGGACGACGGCCACGCCGCCGGCCAGCTTGGCCAGACGCTCCTGGAGCTTCTCGCGGTCCCAGTCCGAGTCGGTCTCCTCGACCTCGCGCTTGATCTGGCTGATGCGACCCTCGACGTCGGCCGAGTCGCCGGCGCCCTCCACGATGGTCGTCTCGTCCTTGGTGACCACGACCTTGCGGGCCGAGCCCATCATGTCGAGGCTCACCGCGTCGAGCTTCAGGCCGACCTCCTCGGCGATGACCTGGCCACCGGTGAGGATGGCCATGTCCTGGAGCATCGCCTTGCG
>CAYWBE010000176.1:0-3784 GCA_964456295.1 uncultured Candidatus Nemicrothrix sp. | reverse complement strand
CCCTGGGGGGTGGCTGACCGCTACCTGGCCCGCTACTCGGAGTCCGACAAGGCCGCGGCCGGACTCGGTGGCTCGGTGGGGGACTGGACGGTGCCGTACTGGCTGACCGACGCCGCCTTCGCGGCAATGGCCCTGCAGCTGTTGGCTGTGGAGGCCGGTCTGGGTTGCTGCTTCTTCGGCCTGTTCGGCCACGAGGAGGCGGTCGCCGAGCGGTTCGGCGTCCCCGAGGGGGCGCGGGCGGTGGGAGCGGTGGCCATCGGGCATCCCGATCCGGGTGCCGCCCGTTCCAGCGGTTCGGCGGGTCGGAATCGCCGGCCCCTCGACGAGGTGCTCCACCGGGGCGCCTGGTCGACCGGTGACGGGCCTGCCGGAGCCTGAGGCCGGGTTGGGGCCCCCGACGTCCCCACCGGTACGTTCACCGTCCATGAGCGACGAGACGACCGACGACGGGGCGGCGCCCGAGGTGCCCAGCCACGTACCCATCGTGGACTACCTGCAACTGGGGGATGACCCCCACCTGCTGGCCAACCAGTGCACCGGCTGCGGGGCCCGCTACTTCGACCGACGCAACGCCTGCGCGAAGTGCGGTGCGGCTGACTTCGACTGCGTCCGGGTGTCCGACGAGGCCGTCCTGACGGCCTTCAGCATCGTGCACCGGGCCGCCCCGGGGATCCCCGTTCCCTACGTGTCGGCCATCGTGCACACCGATGACGGCACCTCGGTGCGGGCCAACGTGGTCGGGCTCGATGACCCGATGACCGCCGAGTTGGGCATGCGACTGGTGTTCACCACCTACGGGTGCGGTACCGATGACAACGGCACGGAGTGCGTGGCCTTCGGCTACGCCGCAGCCTGACCTGGTGCCGGATACCCCGACCCGAACGACCGAGACGACCGAGAGGAACGAGACGATGAGCGATGCAGTGTGGGTGCTCGGTACGAGCATGACCCGGTTCGGCCGCTATCCGGACCTGGACGCCGTGGACCTGGCCTCCCAGGCCTGCATGGACGCCATGGCCGATGGTGGGGTGTCCATCCACGACATGGACATCCTGGCCGCCGGCACCCTGTTCCAGCAGTCCGGCATGGGCCAGCGGGTGCAGAAGCAGATCGGCCAGACCGGGATCCCGGTGTACAACGTGACCAACGCGTGCGCCACCGGGGCCACGGCCATCCGGACCGTCCACCTGGCCATCCGGGCCGGCGAGGCCGAGATGGGCCTGGCCGTCGGCGTGGAGCAGATGGGCAAGATGGGCCTTCTGCGGGGTGGCGCCAAGGACGACGCCAACGTGTACGAGCCGTCGGGCCGCTACGGGGCGGTGGCCCCCATCGACGGGATCCTCGGCACCGAGACCATGCCCGGGGTGTTCGCCCAGGCCGGGATGGGGTACGCGTACGAGAACGACGGCGTGGGCTTCGAGCAGTTCGCCCGGGTGGCCTACAAGAACCACCTGCATTCGACGCTGAACCCGCTGGCCCAGTACCGCAAGGAGTTCTCCATGGAGGAGATCATGGGCTCCCCGGTGCAGAGCTACCCCAACACCCTCTTGATGTGCTGCCCGACCGGTGACGGTGCGGCGGCCGCCGTGCTGGTGTCCGAGGAGCGCCTGCGTTCGATGCCCACCGAGGTGCAGAAGCGGGCCGTGAAGATCTCAGCCTCGGTGCTGACCAGTGATCCGTGGGTGGAGAGCGGCCAGGTGCAGCCCGACGTGAACACCCTGACCCGCAACGCGGCCGCCCAGGCCTACGAGGCGGCCGGCGTGGGTCCCGAGGACCTCGACCTCGTGGAGTTGCACGACTGCTTCGCCACCGCCGAGCTGATCCACTACGACAACCTTGGCCTGTGCGAGCGGGGCGGGGCCGGCGACTTCATCGACTCCGGGGCGCCGTTCCGTGACGGTCGCATCCCGGTGAACGTGTCCGGTGGGCTGATCTCCAAGGGGCATCCCATCGGGGCCACCGGGGTGGCCAACGTCTACGAGGTCACCACCCATCTACGGGGTGAGGCCGGCGACCGCCAGGTCGAGGGGGCGAAGGTGGGCCTGGCCCACGTCATCGGCCTCGGCTCGGCGTGCGGCATCCACATCTTGGAGAAGGCGGCGTAGCGGGCCGCCGATAGTTGACCCACCGCGATGGGGCCGGGGAGCCAGGCCTGGGCCCGCAACAGCAGGCAGTTCTCGATCGTGGTGCTCCACCAGACACCTGCATCACTATCAGCATCAATTGACGGAGGCTTGCGAAATGACCCGCGTCGGATACCAGATCCCGAACTTCACTTACCCGGGTACCCCTGAGACGGCGATCTTCGACTCAGTGGTTGCCCAGGCCAGAGCTGCCGAGTCCGCAGGCTTTGACCGAGTCTTTGTCATGGATCACTTCTACCAACTGCCGGGAATCGGGGATCCCGAGGAGCCGATGTTCGAGTGCTACTCCCTCCTTTCGGCACTGGCTCAGCACACGGTGAAAGTCGGCCTCGCCGCGTTGGTGACCGGCAACACCTACCGGCATCCGTCTCTTCTGGCCAAGGCGGTGACGGCGCTCGATCACGTCTCGTCGGGCCGGGCGACCTTGGGGATCGGGGCAGGTTGGTTCCAGTTGGAACACGACTCCCTGGGCTTTGAGTTCGGGACGTTTGCCGATCGCTTCGAGAAGCTGGAGGAGTCGTTGAGAATCGTCGTCCCGATGCTCCGGGGAGAGACCGTGAGCCTTTCCGGGAAGCACTACCAGGTGTCCGAGGCGGTCAACTCGCCACTTCCCATCTCCCGGATTCCCATCATGATCGGCGGCAACGGCGAGAAGAAGACGCTGAGAATGGTGGCCCAGTATGCGGACGAGTCCAACCTGGCGTCCGGTCCAATCTCCGAGATTCCTAGGAAGCTTGAGGTTCTCGAGGAGCACTGCGACCGTCTGGGGCGCGACCGGTCGGAGATCGTGGTCACGAAGCTTCAGATGGTCTGCGTAGCCCCGACTATGGAAGAGGCGGAGGCAGACCTGCGAGAGGTTGCCGGGGCGAAGGGATGGTCTGACGAGGTCACCGAGATGGCCAAGATGATCCTGATCTTCGGCGACGCTGACACCGTTGGGGAGAAGCTTCAGGCCTGCATGGACACCGGCATAGACGGGATGACGATCAATCTTGCTGCCAATGGCCACAAGCTTGAGCGGATCGGCCTTCTCGGAGAGATTGCTCTGGCCGCGACCTCCTGAGAGGCACCCTTTCTGGGAGGGAATGCAGGCGCTTCAATCGAGGGCCCGTTGTGGAATGGCGCATCGGTGGCTGACCCCAGATCAGGTCAATTCTCTCTCCAGGTCTGCTGGAGCGTCGGCTGGAGCGGTGTAGGCGAACTCCCGGCATCTCCAGGCCCGGTCGCTGTCCCGACCCTCCCACAGCGGCCCGCCGACACATCCTCGAGAAGGCCGCCTGACCCGGACCGTCAGGCGGGGGAGTCTTCTCTGGGTCGTCCAGTTGCTCCTCCCGGATGGTCCTCGCCGTCTGGGTGTCAGCCGTGCCCGTAGAGCGCCCGGGTGGTGTCATCGAGGGCGGCCAGCATTTCGACCACCTCGACGGGGACGGCGTCCTCGTGGTGGTGGAAGGGTGCCAACTCGACGTCGACGGCGTGGTTGCCCGGTTTCAACGTTTCGCCCTCGACATCGGAGAACCTGCCCATTATTCGGTAGGTGTAGACCGAGAACAACGGGGTCAGGTTCGACGTGCTTCGGCCGATGGCCTTGACGATGCTGGTGACGAGGCAGGGCTGGGCGTCGGGGACGGCCTTCCAGCGGT
>CAYWBE010000175.1:0-3812 GCA_964456295.1 uncultured Candidatus Nemicrothrix sp. | reverse complement strand
CGTAGGCGAAGTGGGTGACCCGGATGTCGGTGGCCGGGTCGGCCGACGGGATCCGCCGCACCCCGGTGTCGTCCTTCCAGTGGAAGGCCGTCTGGCCCTCCCGGTAGGCGCCACCGGAGCCGACCAGGGCCACGGTGGACTCGGCCAGGGGGCGGGCCAACGGGGTCCAGGGGGGCGCCTCGTCGACCTCGGCCCACTGGTAGGGCGGGTAGCCGAGGGCGTCGTAGCGATCGCGGGTCAGGGCGATGTAGTCCACCGGTGGCGAGGCATCCGGCGGGTTCTGCATCGCTCCATCGTGCCACCACAGCGCGTGCCGGCCGTGGTCCGGCCGCCGCCGTTACGGCAACCGGGTGATCGACACTACGAGCATCGACACTGAGAGTCATTACTCCTACAATGAGGCGATGACCTCGTTGGCCGCGCCCTCCGAACTCACCGTGGACCAGGTGGCCGCCGCCGCCGACCTGGGCATCGACACCGTCCGCTACTACCAGCGCCTCGGCCTGCTCGAACCGCCGGCCCGCCGGGGCCGCCGCGCCGTGTACACCGACGGCCACGTGGCCCGCCTGGCCGAGATCCGGCGGTTGGCCGACGACGGCTTCACCCTGGCCCAGATCGCCGCCCTCGGCGACGAGCCGGGCGCCACCGCTCCCCCGTCCGGGCCCACCGCCGAACTACGGCGCCTGGCCGCCGACGCCCTGGACCGCAGCCTGTCGAGGGCCGAGGTGGCCGACCGGGCCGGCGTCCCCGAGGGGCTGGTGGCCCTGCTCGTCGACAACGGACTGCTCGCCCCCCTCTCGGACGACCCGCAGCCCCGATTCGACGAGGGGGCGGTCTCCATGGTCCGTGCCGGCCTGGCCATCAGCGCGGCGGGCGTCCCCCTGGACGAGCTGGTCGCCCTGGCCACCGACCACGGCGCCCACGTGGACGAGGTGGTGGAACGGGCCATCGACCTGTTCGAACGCCACGTCCGCACCGGAAGCGACGAGCCGACCTCCGCCGAGCTGGTCGAGATGGTCCGCTCGCTGCTCCCGGCGGTCACCCGCCTGGTCGCCCAGCACTTCCACCGGACCCTGGTGGCCCGGGCCCGCGACCGGGCCGGCTCCAACGGTGATGGCGGCGGGGCCGGCCTGACCGAGGCCCTCCTGGCCGCCGACGCCGACCGACTCGACGTGGACGTCCGATGGCGCTGACCTCCGACGCCGGCCGACAGTCCCGACACCAACCCCTGCGGGCCACCACCGTCGAGGTGCACTCCGGGCCGGCCACCGACCCCCTGGCCTGGCTGTCCGTGGCGCCCCACAGCGACGAGGCGTGGTTCTGGGAGGTGCCCGACGACGACACGTCATGGGTCGGGTTGGGATCGGTCGCCGTGATCGGGGTCGAGGGCCCCGACCGCTTCGCCCGGGCCGCCTCTGGTGCCGCCGAGGTGTTCGGAGCCCTGGCCCCCACCGCCCCGCCGGACGCGCCACCACCGAGGCTGGCCGCCGGATTCGCCTTCGACGACCACCTCCCCGGCCAGGCCCACGCCTGGGACCCCTTCGGGGCCGGGCGGCTCGTACTGCCAGCCGTGCAGGTGCTCCGCCGGGCCGGACGGACCTGGGTCACCCGCATCGACGGGCACGACCGACCCACCCCTCTGGTCGACCCACCCGTCGGAGCCACCGGCGCACCCCCGGTGGAGCCGGCCGACCACACCGACCCGGCGGCCCGGGAGCACTACCGGCAACTGGTCCGCCTGGCCCTGGCGGCCATCGGCCGGGGCGACCTGGACAAGGCCGTGCCCTGCCGCTCGCTCCACATCGACCACCGACCCGACCCGCCCCCCCTGATGGCCGCCCTGCGGTCCACCTACCCGGCGTGTGCCACCCTCGCCGTCCGACCGGCCGGCGGTCGGGCCTGCTTCGTGGGGGCCACTCCCGAGCGCCTGGCCGCCGTACACGCCGGCCACCTCCACACGGCCGCCCTGGCCGGTTCCGCCCCCCGTGATCCCGACCCGGCCATCGACGCCGCCCTCGGCCAGGGACTGCTCACCAGCCCCAAGGAACGGGCCGAACACGCCGTGGTCGTCGACGCGGTGGACCGTGCGCTGGCCGGCCTCGGCGTGGCCGACCACCACCCCGGCGACCCCGTACTGCTGCGACTCCACGGCATCCAGCATCTCCACACCCCCATCGACGCCGAGTTGCCCGACGACGTCGGCCTCCTCGACCTGGTGGGCGCTCTCCATCCCACCCCGGCGGTGGCCGGCCACCCCGGCGGCCAGGCCGCGCACCTCCGGGCCGAGCACGAGGGCATGCAGCGGGGCTGGTTCGCCAGCCCGGTCGGCTGGATGGACGCCACCGGCGACGGCGAGTTCCGGGTCGCCCTGCGGACCGGTCTGGTCCACGACACCGGGACCACCCTGTACGCGGGAGCCGGCGTGGTTGCCGGATCGGATCCCGACCGGGAACTGTCCGAAACCGACGTCAAGCTCCGGACCCTCCTGGGCCTGGTGCTGGCCACCACCGAGGCGACCCGGTGACCGGCCTTCCGACTTCCGATCCGATGGCCACCCAGGCGTGGTGCCGGACGCTCTTCGCCCAGCTGGTGGAGTGCGGGGTGGCCCACGTGGCGGCATCACCGGGCTCCCGGTCGACGCCCATGACGGTGGCCGCCGACCGGACCGACGGCCTCGAGGTCTCGATGCACCTGGACGAACGCTCCGGTGGGTTCTTCGCCCTCGGCCTGGCCCGGGCCACCGGCCGGCCGGTGGCCCTGCTGTGCACCTCGGGCACGGCCACCGCCAACTACCTCCCGGCGGTCGTCGAGGCCTTCCACTCCGGGGTCCCCCTGGTCGTCCTCACCGCCGACCGGCCACCGGAACTGCAGGGGGTGGGCGCTCCCCAGACCATCGACCAGGACGGCATCTACGGGAGCCACGTCCGATGGGCCGTCACCACCGCGGTGGCCGGCACCGAACCGCCCGGCGAGGCCGCCTCGTTGGCCCACCAGGCCGTGGTGCGGGCCACCCGACCCGCTCCGGGGCCGGTCCACCTCAACGTGCCACTCCGGGAGCCGCTGGAGCCCCCCGCGGAGGATCCGACCCCCGGCGGGTTGCTTCCCCTGCCCCCGGACCGGGTCCCGGTGGACGCCGGCTGCCTCGACCAACTGGTGAACGGTGCCGACCGGCCGGAACGGGGACTCATCGTGGCCGGCCCCATGGACCCCACCCCCGACGGGGCCTCGGCCATCGTGGACCTGGCCCACCGGACCGGATGGCCGATCCTGGCCGATCCGGTCTCCGGCCTGCGCCGCGGGCCGCACACCGCCCGGGGACCGGTGCTGGGCACCGGCGACCACCTCCTGCGTTCCGCATGGGTCGATGACCACCGACCCGACCTGGTCATCCAGTTGGGCGCCATGCCGACCAGCAAGGGCTACCGCCTGTGGCTGGACCGGGTGGGCGCCGACCGCCTGGTGGCCGTGGACCACCTCGGCCGCTTCCCGGACGCCGCCCTCCGGGTGACCGACCGGGTGGCCGCCGAACCGGGTCGGCTGGCCCGCCACCTGGTGGACCGCTCCGCCGGGCAGGAGGCCGACCGGGCCACGGGCCAAGAGGACGCCAGTTCCCGTGCCGGCACCTGGACGGATGCGTGGACGGGCGCCGAGGCCGTCGCGGCGGCCGCGGTGGCCGACATGGTGGCCACCGCGCCGTTCGACGAGCCGGGCGTGGTTGCCGCCCTGGACGCCGCCCTGGGGGCGACAACCACCCTGGTCGTCGGCAACTCCATGCCGCTACGCGACGTGGACGCCTTCCTCGGCGTCGATCG
>CAYWBE010000174.1:0-3902 GCA_964456295.1 uncultured Candidatus Nemicrothrix sp. | reverse complement strand
CACGAAGCCCTCGGCTGCCGCACGGCGGACCAGGGCCCGGTGCGACGGGTCGTCCAGCTCCCCCTCGGGCCGGTCGTGGGGCTCGGCCACCGCGCCGGTGCGGTCCATGAGCCGCAGCAGGCGACGGACCGACCGATCGACCACCGCCTCGGGCACCTCGCCGGCCTCCACCGCGTCCACCAGATTGGTTCCGTACCAGCGGGGCGGACCGGGCATCTCCAGGTCCAGGCCGGCGTTGGCCGATGCCGCGGTGGACTTCGCCCCGAACCAGTCCGACACCACGATTCCGTCAAAGCCCCACTCGTCACGCAGGACGGTGTCGAGAAGCCAGCCGTGCTCGGCGGCGTACGTCCCGTTGATCCGGTTGTAGGACGACATGACGCCCCACGCCCCACCCTCGGTGACCGCCATCTCGAACGGTCGCAGCGACACCTCCCGGAGGGTCCGCTCGTCGACCTCCGAGGAGATGGTGGTGCGTTCGAACTCCGAGTCGTTGGCCACCAGGTGCTTGACCGTGGTGGCCACGCCACCGCCCTGCACGCCCCGGACGTAGCCCGCGGCGATCCGTCCGGTGAGCACCGGATCCTCGGACATGCACTCGAAGCTCCGGCCACCCAGCGGCGTGCGATGCAGGTTCACGGTGGGGGCCAGCAGGACGTGGCTGCCCCGGGCCCGGGCCTCGGCGGCCAGCACGCCGCCCAGTTCCTCGACCAGGTCGGGGTTCCAGGTGGCACCCAGGGCCGTGCCGCACGGGATGCACAGGGCCGGGGTCCCGGTACCCAGCAGCCCGGTGCCCCGGGCTCCGGCTGGACCGTCACAGACCTTGAGCGCCGGCAGGCCGAGGCGTTCCACGGGGCGGACCGACCACAGGTCCCGACCCGACATCAGGTCGACCTTCTCCTCGAGGGTCAACTCGGCGAGCACCTGTTCGAACCCGTCGTCCCCGGGCTGGTCGTCCATGGGGCGATCGTCCCCCACCGGGGGCCGGGCGGCCAGTACCGGCCCCTACCGAAAATCTGACGCTCCGTCAGGAAACTTCCGAGGCCGAGGGTTAGCCTCGGGGCATGTACGACCTCCTCATCCACGGCGGCACCGTGGTGGACGGCACCGGCGCCCCGGGAATCCGGGCCGACGTGGCCGTCACCGACGGCCGCATCGTCGCCATCGGCGACCTGAGCCAGTCCATCGACAGCGGGGCCACCGAGGTCCACGACGCCACCGGCCGCATCGTGTGCCCCGGCTTCGTCGACCCCCACACCCACTACGACGCCCAGCTGTTCTGGGACCCCTACGCCACCCCGTCCAGCCAACACGGCATCACCAGCATGGTCATGGGCAACTGCGGCTTCACCATCGCCCCCATCGCCGACCAGACCGACGCCGACTACCTGGCTGCCATGCTCGTCAAGGTGGAGGGCATGTCCCCGGCCGCCCTGTCCCTCGGCCTGGACTGGAACTGGCGCACGTTCGGCGAGTTCCTGGACCGCTTCGAGGGCAACCTCGGCGTCAACGTGGCCGGCATGGTCGGCCACAGCGCCATCCGGCGCACCGTCATGAAGGACGAGGCCACCAGCCGCGAGGCCACCCCCGAGGAACTCGACGCCATGAAGGCCCTGCTGGCCGAGTCGCTGCAGGCCGGCGGCCTCGGCTTCTCGACCAGCCGGTCGTTCACCCACAGCGACGGCGACGGCGTACCCGTGCCGTCGCGCACGGCGGCCGTCGACGAGGTCGAGGCCCTGTGCGCCGTGGTGGCCGAGCACCCCGGTACCACGCTGGAGTGGGTGGCCGACGGCTGCATGAACGGCTTCCGGGACGACGAGGTCGACCTCATGACCCGCATGTCCCTGGCCGGCCGGCGGCCCGTCAACTGGAACGTCCTGACCATCGACGCCGCCCGCCCCGAGGACTACCGAACCCAGCTCGAGGCGTGCGACCAGGTGGCCGAGGCCGGCGGCAAGGCCATGGCCCTGACCATGCCCATCCTCGTGGGCATGAACATGCACTTCCACACGTTCTGCGCGCTGTACTCGCTGCCCGACTGGGGCGAGGTCATGAACCTGCCCCACGACGAGAAGGTGGCCGCCCTGTCCGACCCGGACACCCGGCGCCACCTCGAGACCCGGGCCGCCTCCCCGGATGCCGGCGTGTTCTCCCGGCTCACCGGCTGGGGCCTGTACCGCATCGGCGACACCTACTCGGAGGCCAACGAGGGCCTCAAGGGTCGCCTGATCGGCGACATCGCCCGCGAACGGGGCCAGCGCGACTTCTACACGCTGCTCGACATCGTGCTGGCCGACGACCTGCGCACCGTGCTGTGGCCCGGCCCCACCGACGACGACCCGGCCAGCTGGCTGATGCGCCAGGCCGCCTGGGACCACGACCACGTGATGATCGGCGGCTCGGACGCCGGCGCCCACCTCGACCGCATGGCCGGCGCCAGCTACACCACCCAGTGGCTGGCCGACTGCCTGCGCGGCCAGAAACTGGCCACCGTGGAGGGCGCCATCGCCCACATGACCGACGTGCCGGCCCGGTTCTTCGGCCTCGTGGAGCGCGGCCGGATCACCGAGGGCTGGCACGCCGACCTCGTGGTCTTCGACCCCGAGACGGTGGGGGCCGGCGAGTTCCTGCTCAAGCACGACCTCCCGGGCGACAGCCCCCGGCTGTACGCCGATGCGTTCGGCATCGAGCGGGTCTACGTCAACGGCACGTGCACCATCGTCGACGGCCAGCCCGTCGGCTCGCTACCCGGCTGCGTGCTCCGCTCGGGCACCGACACCGAGACGGTGGCCATCCCCGCCGACGCGTGAGCCGCTAGCCCTCCGGCGGCGGCGGGACGTCCACCCCGGCGGGCACCCGGGCGTAGTGGTCGTGGGCCGCCACGAACCGACCCCGGCCACCGGTGATGGACCGCAGGTCGATCGAGTACCGCAGGATCTCGGCCGTCGGAACCCGGGCGCTGATGACCTGGTCACCCCAGCGGTCCAACTCCGAGCCCTGCACGATGGCCCGCCGCGACGACAGGTCCCCCATCACGTCACCCAGGCAGTCCGAGGGAACCGTGACCTCGACGCTCGAGACCGGTTCCAGCACCACCGTCCCCGCTCCCCCGAGGGCCTCCTGGAAGGCCAGGCGCCCGGCCATCTTGAAGCTCATCTCCGAGGAGTCCACCGAGTGGTGCCGGCCGTCGAACACCGCGGCCCGCACGTCCACCACCGGGTAGCCCGATGACCCACCGTGGGCCATGGCCTCGGCGATGCCGGCCTCCACGGCCGGGATGAACTGGCGTGGGATGACGCCGCCGGTGACCTCATCGACGAACTCGTAGCCCGATCCGGCGGGCAGGGGCTCGATCCGGATCGATGCGATGCCGAACTGCCCGTGCCCTCCGCTCTGCTTCTTGTACTTCCCCTCGGCCGACGACGACGCGGTGATGGTCTCCCGGTAGGGCACCCGTACGTCGGCCGTGTCGACCTGCACGTGGAACTTGCGCTCCAGACGGGCCACCACGTGCCGCAGGTGGGTCTCGCCCAGCCCTCCGAGCAGCGTCTGGTGGGTCTCGTCGTCCCTGGTCACGGTCAGGACCGGGTCCTCGTCGACCAGGCGGTGCAGCGCGTTGGCCAGCTTGTCCTCGTCGTTGCGACTCCGGGCCGTGACGGCCACCGACAGGACCGGCGTCGGGAACCCGATGGCCGGCACGGTGGCCCGCCCGGCGGCTGACAGGGTGTCGCCGGTACGGGTGTCGGACAGCTTGGCCACCGCGCCGATGTCCCCGGCAGGCAGCGAGTCGACGTCGACCGACTCCCCGCCCTGGAGGCTCATCACGTTGCGGAACCGCTCGTCGTCGCCGGTCCGCCCGTTCGACAGGTGGAGGTCCCGTCGGACCGTGCCGGCCAGCACCC
>CAYWBE010000173.1:0-3970 GCA_964456295.1 uncultured Candidatus Nemicrothrix sp. | reverse complement strand
GTTCAACGCTACGGCCGGGTCGTGGCCGAGTTCAGCCTCCGATGGGGCTCTGGGCGGTCAGGCCGCCATCCACGGTGAACAGGCTGCCCGACACGAACGCCGACTCGTCCGACGCCAGCCACGCGGCCAGCGCGGCCACGTCGTCGGGCGAGCCGAGGCGCCCCACCGGATGGCGGGCCACCGCGTCGGCCCGCATGGCCTCGGGATCATCAGCCCGGTTGAACACCACCTCGGCCATCTCGGTGGCGATCCACCCCGGTCGGATGGCGTTGCACCGCACCCCGTCCGGCCCGTGGTCCACGGCCACCGCCCGCACCAGGGAGTGCACGGCGCCCTTGGAGGAGTTGTACACGGCCATCCCGTGGTCGGCCGTGTCACCGGCCACCGATCCGATGGCCACGATGGACCCGCCACCGTGGTCGCGCATGTGGCGAACCGCGGCCCGACAGCAGTGGAAGACGCCACGCACGTTGACGTCCATCACCAGGTCGAACTCGTCGTCGGTGGTATCGGCCACCGTCTTCTCCACCTGCACGCCGGCGTTGGCCACCAGCACGTCGAGGCCCCCGTGGAGGTCGACCGCCGCGGCCACCAGGGCGTCGACGGCTGTCGGGTCGGCCACGTCGGTGGGCACCCAGGCCACGTCGGCCATCGACGGCTCGGACCGGCACCCGGCGACGACCAGGGCCCCCTCGGCCACGAACCGGCGGGCGATGGCCTCCCCGATGCCGCTGCTGGCCCCCGTCACCACGACCGACTTCCCGTCCAGTGCCCCCACGATCAACGCCTCCACGTCTCCGGTCCTGCGACCCGCGGAATGTAGCCCCGGCGCCCGACCAGCGCGGAGGGTCGCGGTACGGTCCCCGGCCATGACCGACGCCCTCACCCTGTCCGAGACTTCCGGCCCGTCCGAGCCTCCACTGCGCGACCTGACCATCGGTGGGCTGCTCCGCGAGGTGGCCGCCGAGGTGCCCGACCGCACCGCCCTGGTGGCCGGGGTCCCGGACCCCGACGGGCGTCGGGAGTGGACGTACGCCGAACTGGCGGCCGACGCCCAGCGGGCGGCCCGGGCCCTTCGGGCCCGCTTCGAGCCCGGCGAACGGGTGGCCCTGTGGGCACCCAACGTGCCCCAGTGGGTGGTGCTGGAGTTCGCCTGCGGCATGGCCGGCGTGATCCTGGTGACCGTCAACCCGGCCTACCAGGCCCGTGAACTCCAGTACGTCCTGAACCAGTCCCGGGCCGCCGGGCTGGTCCTGCTGCCCGAGTTCCGAGGCAACCCCATGCTGGGCACGGCCATCGACGTGCAGCCCGAGTGCCCTGAACTGCGTGAGGTCATCCGCCTCGACGAGTGGGACGACTTCCTGGCCTCCGGCGACGACTGGGACGGTGAGCTGGTCGACCCCGACCCGATGGACCCGTGCATGATCCAGTACACGTCGGGCACCACGGGCTTCCCCAAGGGGGCCCTGCTGCACCACCGCGGGCTGGTCAACAACGGTGCCCACACCGGCGACCGCGTCGGGGTCACCGAGGGCACCGTCTACGTCCTGACCATGCCGTTGTTCCACACCGGCGGGTGCGTCCTCGGCGTCCTCACCGCCGTGTCGATGAAGATGACCATGGTCCTGGTCGAGGCCTTCGATCCGGGCCTCGTGCTGGAGCTCATCGAGACCTACGACGGGGCGGCCATGCTGGGCGTGCCGACCATGCTCGTGGCGATGTTGGAGCACCCGGACTTCGCCACCCGCGACCTCTCGACCGTCGAGGCCATCTGCTCCGGGGGCTCCACGGTGCCTGCGGCGCTCGTGGAACGCCTCGAGCGGGAGCTGAAGGCGCCGTTCACCATCGTGTTCGGCCAGACCGAACTGTCGCCGGTGTCGTCGATGACCCACACCACCGACACCATTGCCGACAAGGCGTCGACCATCGGCAACGCCATGCCCCACGTGGAGGTCAAGATCATCGATCCGGAGACCGGGGCGACCGTCCCGCCGGGCACGGTCGGCGAGTACTGCGCCCGCGGCTACCTGGTCATGCACGGCTACTACGAGATGCCCGACGCCACCGCCGAGACCATCGACGCCGACGGTTGGCTGCACACCGGCGATCTGGCGGCCATGGATGGGCGGGGCTACCTGACCATCGAGGGTCGCCTCAGGGACATGATCATCCGGGGTGGCGAGAACATCTATCCCAGGGAGCTCGAGGAGTTGCTGTTCGCCCACCCCACGGTGGGCGAGGTGGCCGTGGTCGGCCTACCCGACGACAAGTGGGGCGAGGTGGTGGCCGCCTTCGTGCGTCCGGCGCCCGGCCAGTCCATCGACCGCAACGAGCTGTTCGCCTACCTGCGGGAGCACCTGGCACCCCACAAGACGCCCAGGCACTGGTTCGAGGTCGAGGAGTACCCGCTGACCGGCAGCGGCAAGATCCAGAAGTTCGTGCTGCGCGATCAGTGGGTCGACGGCCAGTGGACCGAGATGGCCTGAGGGACGGACCCTCCGCTCCCGAGCGACGGGCTCACACGAGCGAGAGGTAGGCGTCGACCTCGGCCGGACTGACCCGGTCGGTGATCGCCCGGAACTCGGCCCGTTTCACCTCGGCGAAGTAGTCCACATAGTCACCGTCGCGCCCCGACCCGAAGCCGGCCCGTAGGACGTCGTCTTCGACCAGCCCATCGCAGGCGTGCAACAGGGTGGGCGGCAGGGCCTCGATGCCCCGGGACCGGATCTGGTCCAGCGGCAGGGCGTACAGGTTGTCAGCGTTGGGATCGCCGGGATCCGTACCACCCACCACCCCGTCCAGGCCGGCCGTGAGCAGGGCGGTGAAGGCCAGGTACGGGTTGGCAGAACCGTCGGGGATGCGGCACTCGATGCGACCGCCCTCGGGCACCCGGATCATCTGGGTCCGGTTGTTGCCCCCGTAGGCGACGTAGGCCGGCGCCCACGTGGCCCCCGAGTCGGGTGGGCCGACGCCGATGCGCTTGAACGAGTTCACGGTCGGGCAGACCACGGCGGTCAACCCCGGTGCGTGGTCGAGGATCCCGCCGATGAACTGATACGCCAGCCCGCTGAGCCCCAGACCCCTCGGGTCGTCGTCGTCGTGGAACAGCGGTTGGTCGGTATCAGCCGACCAGAGGCTGAGATGGGTGTGCAGGCCGTTGCCCGTCTTGTCGGCGAACGGCTTGGGCATGAAGGTGGCGTACAGGTCCCGCCGCCGGGCAAGGGTGTGCAGCATGAGACGCAGAACGATGAGCCGGTCCGAGGTCGTCATCGCATCGGCGTAGCCGAAGTTCTGCTCGAACTGGCCGTTGGCGTCCTCGTGGTCGTTGGCATAGTTCCCCCACCCCATGGCATCCATGTGCCGTGACACCGTGGTGAGGTGGTCGAGCGCCGTGGTCAGGCCCCGGGCGTCGTAGCACGGCAACGCCGAGGTGTCCCGCTCGTCGGCCGGCCGCAACGAACCGTCGTCATCGCGGGCCAGCAGCGAGTACTCCACCTCGACGCCGGCCTTCAGAACCAGGTTCTGACCAGCGGCCCGGGCCAACGCACGCTTGAGGATGACCCGGGGGGCGTAGGGCCACTCGTCGCCGTCGACCGTGGGGTCGCACTGCAGGGCGGCCACGTTGGGCTGCCACGGCAACTGGACGTACGAGGAGGGATCAGGGATGGCCAGGATGTCGGGATCGGCCGGCGTCTGGCTGAGCGGTCCGGCGGCAAACCCGGCGAACCCGGCCCCCACCTCCAGCAGCTCGTCAATGGCGGTGACCGGAACCAGTTTGGCGCACGGCTTACCGTGCATCTCCACGAACATGGCGTAGAGGAACTCCACGCCGTCGTCGACGATCCGTGCCTTCAACTCGTCCGGCGTCATCACCCGACCTCCTCCCTCGCTTTGCACCACCGGTGCGACGGTCGTGGCTTCAGGACCGCGTCGGGCACGGTAGTGGCTGGCCGGGGAGGGCTCGAACCTC
>CAYWBE010000172.1:0-3984 GCA_964456295.1 uncultured Candidatus Nemicrothrix sp. | reverse complement strand
GGATCATGAGTTCGCTCTGGTCCGAACTCGAGCGTGTCCTCGGCGAGGTCCAGAAGCCGGCCCGCTACATCGGCTGCGAGGACGGGATGACCGTTCCCGACCACCACCCCGACGCAGTGGCCTGGCTCCTGCTCTACCCGGACACCTACGAAGTCGGCCTTCCCAACCAGGGTCTCCAGATCCTGTACGAGATCCTCAACGAACGGCCCGATGCGGTGGCCGAGCGTAGCTATGCCCCGTGGACCGACCTGGCCGAGGTGCTGCGTCGCGAGGACCTTCCCCTGTTCTCGGTCGATACCCACCGGGCGGCACGGGACTTCGACGTGCTGGCCTTCAACCTCTCGGCCGAGCTGGTGTACACCAACGTTCTGGAGTGCGTGGACCTGGCCGGCATCCCGATCCGGACCGCGGAGCGGGCCGACGACGATCCGCTGGTGCTGGTGGGGGGCCACTGCGCCTACAACCCGGAGCCCCTGGCCGACTACGTGGACGCCGCGGTGCTGGGCGATGGCGAGGAGGTGGTCGGCGAGATCACCGACGTGTTGGCCGACTGGAAGGCTGGCGGCAGGGGGCCACGGTCCGAGTTGCACCGCCGGCTGGCCACCGTCACCGGGGTGTACGTCCCGTCCCTGTACGAGGCGACGTTCGCCGACGGTCGCCTGGAGGGAGTACGCCCCTCGGCGGACGCCGTCGAGGCCGCCGATGTCGTCGAGAAGCGCACGGTGGCCGACCTGGCCGACTGGCCCTATCCGAAGCAGCAACTGGTGCCGCTCACCGAGGTGGTCCACGACCGCCTCAACGTCGAGGTGTTCAGGGGCTGCACCCGTGGGTGCCGGTTCTGCCAGGCCGGGATGATCACCCGTCCCGTCCGGGAACGACCGGCCGACCAGGTCCGGACCATGGTGTCCGAAGGCCTGCGTCGTACCGGCTACGACGAGGTGGCCCTCACATCGCTGTCTACGGCCGACTTCAGCGGAATCGAACAGGTGGTCGCCGAGACGGTGGCCGACGATGCCTGCGGACAGGTTTCGGTGTCGCTGCCCAGCCTCCGGGTGGATGCCTTCACGGTGGGGATCGCTGCCGAGATCCAGAAGGCCCGCCGGACCGGCCTGACCTTCGCCCCCGAAGCGGGTTCGTGGCGCATGCGCCAGGTCATCAACAAGTTGATCCGCGAGGAGGACCTCTACGCGGCGGTGGAGTCGGCCTACTCGCAGGGCTGGCGCCGGGTGAAGCTGTACTTCCTGACCGGGCTGCCCACTGAGACCGACGAGGACACCCTGGGCATCCTGGAGATGGCCCGACGCTGCGTGGAAGTGGGCCGCAGCCACATCCGGAACCCGTCGGTGACCGTCTCGGTCGGCGGCTTCGTGCCCAAGCCCTTCACGCCGTTCCAGTGGTTCGGGCAGAACACCGAGGCCGAGTTGCGCCGCAAGGTCGGGCTGCTCCGGGACGAACTGAAGCGCGACACCAAGGGCTACCGGGGCGTGCAGTTGAAGTGGCACGACCCCCGGGCCACCGCCGTCGAGGGGTTGCTGAGTCGCGGGGACCGTCGACTGGGCGCGGTGGTCGAGGACGTGTGGCGTTCCGGTGGGGTGTTCCAGGAGTGGAGCGAGCACTTCGACCTGGACCTCTGGACGGCCGCCCTGGAGCGTCAGGGCCTGACCCTCGAGGAGATGGTGTACCGCCACCGGACCGAGGACGAGGCCTTCGCCTGGGACCACCTGTCGGCCGGCCTGCACCGGGACTTCCTGTGGCAGGACTGGCGGGATGCCCTCGAAGCGGTGGGCCTCGAGGACTGCCGGTGGACGCCGTGCTACGACTGTGGGGCCTGCACGGGCTACGGCATCGAGCACGTGGTGGCCTCGGCGGTGCCGCCGGCCGGAGGGAGCCAGGGGACCGGTCAGGACCTGTCCAGCGGTGGCGAGGTGCCGGTGCTGCTGACGACCCGGCCGGCCCAGCGCGAGCCGGCGCCGGTGGGAGGCGCGTGATGCGCATCCGGATCCGGTTCCACAAGAAGGGGAAGGTGCGGTTCACCAGCCACCGGGACGTCGCCCGGATCTGGGAGCGGGCCTTCCGCCGTACCGGGATCGCCGTGGCCTACAGCCAGGGCTTCTCCCCCCGGCAGAAGTTGTCGTTCGGACTGGCCCTGTCGACGGGCCACGAGTCCGAGGCGGAGTTCCTGGACGTGGACGTGGTCGATGACCGGTTCCGCGATCCGGAGGCCTGGGAGGGTGGTCGGGATGCAGCCCGGTCGGCCGAGCTGGCCGAATCACTGAGTGCCGCTCTGCCCGTCGGAATCGACGTGGTGGCCGTGGCACCCATCGAGAAGGGCGATTCGCTGCAGCAGGCCGTGGTGGCCTGCACCTGGTCGATTGATGTCGACGACATCGACCGTGCGGATGCCGAGGCATGGGTGGCCGACGTGCTGTCCCGTGCCGAGATCGTCGTCGAGCGCGAGCGCAAGGGGAAGCCGGTCATCGAGGACCTGCGGCCCCACGTGCACGCACTGGACGTCACCGGGACCACGGAGACCGGGGTTCGGCTGACCGCCGACCTCGGGACCCAGCCCCGGGGACTCAGGCCGACGGAGTTGCTGATGGCGGTGGATCCGCCCCTGGCGGCCCGGTCTGTGTGCAGGATGAACCAATGGATGTCGCAGGGAGCCGATCGCGAGGAGCCGTTGACGGCCCCGGTCGCCCCTGCCCCGCCGGCCACGGTGCCGGCGTGATGAGAAGGGAACACGCCAGTGAGCGAGAACGAAGGGGCCCGCACCGTCGGGTCCGGAGACGCCGGAACGACTGATTCCGGACCGAGGGTCGGCGACAGTCGTCCGGCCCCGATATCGACCCCTGACGGAGGGGTCGCCAAGCCGCGGATCGGTGACAGCCGTCCGGCACCGACCCCCGATGGAGGGGGTCGTCGGCCCCAGATCGGTGACAGCAGGCCAGCGCCGGATGCCGGCCATGGGCAGCAGCCGGGTGGTGGCGATCCGGGCTCCGGTTCGGGGCGTCGTCGCCGACGTCGCCGTGGTGGTCGTGGACGCGGCCAGGGCGGTGGCAACCAGGGCGGCGGCAACCAGGGACAGCAGCAGGGTGGTGGCCGCCAGCGTGGCGGCAACCGTCCGGTGGAGGCGGTGACCGACGATGCTCCGGTGGAGCTCGATGAGGACACCCTCAAGAGCCGCCGGGGCCGGGAGCGACGGGGCAAGCCCATCGGCCGCTACATGATGTGCGTCAGCGTGAGCGACGGGATCACCCAGATCGCCGTCCTCGAGGGTCGACAGCTCATCGAGCACTACCTGTCCCGTCCGGCCGACGACGTGACCGAGATCCACGGCAACGTGTACCTGTCCAAGGTCCAGAACGTGCTCCCCGGCATGGAGGCCGCGTTCGTGGACATCGGCACGCCCAAGAACGCCGTGCTCTACCGGGGTGACATCCAGTACGACGAGAAGGAGTTCGGCGGCAAGGGCCGGCCCCGCATCGAACAGGTGCTGAGGGCCCGCCAGACCATCCTGGCCCAGGTCACCAAGAACCCGATCGCCCACAAGGGGGCGCGGCTCACCCAGGAGGTGTCGCTTCCCGGCCGGTTCGTGGTGCTGGTGCCCAACAGCTCCACCTACGGGATCTCCAAGCGTCTCCCGGAGTCCGAGCGCAAGCGGCTCCGCAACATCCTCGACCGGGTGAAGCCCAAGCAGCACGGGATCATCGTGCGCACGGCGGCCGAGAACATCACCAAGGAGGAGATCGAGCGCGACGTACGACGGCTCCTCACCCAGTGGGAGGAGATCGAGAACCTGGCTGGGCGTTCCCAGGCCCCGAGCCTGTTGTACCGCGAGCCCGAGATGGCCTTCCGGTTCATCCGTGAGGAGTTCAACAAGGACTTCCGCGGTGTGGTCATCGACGACCCCGACATGTTCGAACGGGTCCGGACCTACGTGGAGAGCGTGAACCCGGCCCTGGTGGACCGGATCTCGTACCACGA
>CAYWBE010000171.1:0-3997 GCA_964456295.1 uncultured Candidatus Nemicrothrix sp. | reverse complement strand
TTCCTGCCCTTCGTGACCGAGGAGGTCTGGTCGTGGTGGCGGGGCGGCTCGGTGCACCGCCAGGCCTGGCCGACGGCCGACGAGCTGCGGGCCGCCGGGGAACAGGTCGATCCGGCGGTCGCCGAGGTGGCCGCGGCCGCCCTGGCCGAGATCCGCCGCCACAAGACCACCGAGAAGCGCTCGCTGGCCACCCCGGTCATCGCCTGCACGTTGACCGACACCCCGGAACGCCTGGCCCTGCTGCGCCTGGCCGTGGACGACGTGGCCGCCGCGGCCCGGGCCACCGGCATCGACCTGGCCGAGGGCGACGCCCTGTCGGCCGACGTGACCCTCGAGCCGCCCGAGCCGAAGTCCTGACCCCAGCCGGCCGACCGGGGCCGGCTGGACCCCGCCGCCGGGTGGGGCCCGCTACACGACCGTCGGGCAGGATCGGCCCATGCCCGAGATCCCTGAGTTCGAGACCATCCGCGTCACCTGCGACGGGCGCCGCGCCACCCTCACCCTGGACCGGCCCGAGCGCCTCAACGCCCTGTCCAACCAGTTGATGGCCGAGGTGGCCGACGCCGCAGCCTGGTTCGACCATCAGCCCGACCTGCGGGTCGTGGTGGTCCGTGGCGAGGGCCGGGCGTTCAGCGCCGGGTTCGACCTGACGGTGTTCGACGACGACGGTCCGTCGCCGGCCGGCGGTCGGGTCCCTGCCGATACCGGTCGCCTCATGGCCGATGCCCTGGAGCGGACCTCTCCGGTGCTCATCGCCGCACTGCACGGCCACGTGGTGGGCGGTGGGCTGGTCATCGCCGCGGCCTGCGACCTGCGCGTCGCGGCGGCCGACGTGTCGTTCTCCATCCCCGAGGTGGACCTGGGCATCCCGCTGGCCTGGGGCGGCATCCCCCGCCTCGTCCGGGAGATCGGCCCGGCGCTCACCAAGGAACTGGTCATGACGTGTCGACCCTTCGGCGCCGACGAGGCCCTGACCGCCGGGTTCCTGAACCGGATCGTGCCGGCCGACCAGCTGGACGCCGCAGCCGACGAACTGGCCGAGTCGGTGGCCAGCCGGCCCCGCGGTGCGGTGCTGGCCACCAAGCGGCACGTCAACGCGGTCACCGACCAGATGGTCGGAACGGGCCGGTCGTGGTCCGATGCCGATGGCCTCACCTCGGCCCTCCGCGACCCTGAGGGCCGGGCCTCACGCGAGGCCTACATGGAACGGCTGGCCGCCAAGAAGCGGCCCAGCAGCTGACCGGCGGGTCCACCCCATGCCCATCGCCGACCGGCTGTTCACCAACGCGACCTTCCACACACTCGACTCGACGGACCCCGACAGACCCCCTGCCGAGGCGCTGGCCTCCTGGCGGGGTCGCATCGTGGCCGTGGGCAGCCGGGCCGACGTCGACGCCCTGGTGGGCCCCGACACCGAGGTGGTCGACCTTGACGGCGCCACCGTGCTGCCCGGGTTCATCGAGACCCACATGCATCCCATCGGCGCCGGCGTGACCATGTCCGCCCCACAGATCGGCTACCCGGACTGCCGCGACGTGGCCGACGTGGTGGCCGCCCTGGCCGAGCGGGCCGCCGTCACCCCGGCCGGTGAACCCATCCAGGCCTGGGGATATGACGACTCCCTCATGGTCGAGGACCGGCACCTGACCCGCCACGACCTCGACCGGGCCTCGGCCGACCACCCCATCTACCTCCGGCACGTCTCGGGCCACCTCGGCTACGCCAACTCCCGGATGCTGGAGACGGCCGGGATCGTCGAGGACGTCGAGGACCCGGTCGGTGGGCGCTTCCAGCGCGACGACGCTGGGCGGATCACCGGATGCATGGAGGAGACGGCCAACTTCGCCGTCGCCTCGGTCCTCCCCATCGGCGATCCGGCCACGCTGCGGGCCGGAGCGAAGGCCGCCAGCGACCACTGCCTGCGGGTCGGCACGACGACCATGACCGATGCCGGGGTGGGCTCCGAAGCCATGGTCGCCGCCTACCAGGACGGCGTCGACGACGGATCCATCCGGGTCCGCACCCGGATGTTCCCCGTGTGGAGGATCGCCGACGGCTTCCCGACCCGGACCGGCATGGGCGACGACCGGTTGTCGGTCGGTGCCATGAAGTTCTTCTCCGACGGGTCCATCCAGGGGTACACGGCCTGCCTGTGCAAGGGGTACCACGACCGACCCGACGTGAACGGCTACCCGTTCATCCCACCCGACGAGATGACCGACCTGGTCACCGACGCCCATGTGAAGGGCTGGCAGGTGGCCGTCCACGCCAACGGCGACGCGGCGATCGACAACACGCTGGACGCCATCGAGGCGGCGCTGTCCGCCCAGCCCCGGGACGACCACCGCCACCGCATCGAGCACTGCCAGGTCGTCCGCGAGGACCAGTTGGAGCGCATGGCCCGGCTCGGCGTGCTGGCATCGGTGTTCGTCAACCACGTCTGGTACTGGGGGGACCGCCACCGGGACCGGTTCCTCGGTCCGGAGCGGGGCGCCCGCATCGATCCATTGGCCAGCCTCCGGGCCCACGGCATCGTGCACGCCCTGCACTGCGACATGCCGGTCACCCCGCTGGACCCGCTGTTCACCATCTGGACGGCCGTCAACCGGATCACCCGGGACGGCGAACTGCTGGGACCCGAGCAGCGGGCCCGGGTGGCCGACGCGGTGGCCGGCTACACCTCGGCGGCCGCCTTCGTGAACCGTCAGGAGCATGATCGGGGGACCCTCGAGGTCGGCAAGCTGGCCGACCTGGTGGTGCTGGACGCCGACCCGTTCGAGGTCGATCCGATGGCCATCCGGGACATCTCGGTGCTGGCCACCGTGGTCGGTGGAGTGGTCGAGTACCGGGCCTGACGACCTGGACCCGACCGAGAACCGGGCCGGGGCCCTAGCAGCGGTCGAGGATGGCCCGGTAGAGCGAGTCGTGGACGACGTCGGTGTAGGCGTTGCCGGCCACCGGGTGGGCGCCGAACTTGGCCACCACAAGGTCGTGGCCCGGATGGCAGAACACCCGTTGGCCGTGGATGCCCATGGGCAGGAACGCACCCAGCACCTGCTGGAGGTTCCAGCAGTGCCGGTGGAACGTCCACCCCTCCCGGGTCGGGTAGCCGCCGCCGCTGTCCGCCGTCGGCTCACCGCCGGCCGCCACGTCGTCGGCCACCGCCGCTGGGATGGCCTGGCGCTCGTCGGCGCCCTCGCCGACCCGGCCCGACCGGGACAGCATCCGTCCGAACCGGGCGAGGTCCCGCAGGGTGCACGACATGCCGCCACACGACACGGCGATCCCCCGGCCGTCGAGCATCACCGAGGCGTCGGACCCGGCGCCCATGGGTGCCCAGATCCCCTCGGACACCCCGTCCACCCACCGGCGGCCGGTGGCCCGGGCCGTGGCCCAGGCCAGCACGTCGGTGGTCACCGACTTGTACACGAACGACTCGCCGGGCGACCGGTCCCGTTCGGTGAAGCCCATCACCGCCTCGTGGATCCCGACCGGGCCGTCCCACGTCCGGGGCACCGGCGAGAACGCCATGGCCACCCCGTAGCGGTTGATGTCCGAATGGCGGTCCGCGTAGTCCTCGACGAACCGGATCCCGTCGGTCATGTCCAGCGCCTGACCGACCGTCACCGGAGCGAAGGCCGTGTCGGCCAGCTCCGGAACGTGCACGGCGAGCAGGTCATCGAGGGCCATCGCCCCGTCGTGCACGGCCAGCAGGGCCAGCACGCCGGTGACCGTCTTGGTCATCGAGAACATGATGTGCCTCGTCGACCGGTCCATCCCGTTGAAGTACCGCTCGGCCACCACCCGCCCCCGGTGCAGTACCAGGAACCCGTCGGTGTAGGTGTGGTGGAGCATCTCGTCCAGCGTCCAGGTGCCGCCCTGCCCGTCGTCCACGGCAAGGCCGGTGAGGTCCAGATTCGCCGCCTCGCCTCCGCCCGGCGATCCTGCCTCCAGCAACGAGTCTCCGACGGGACCGGCGGCGGTGATGCGGGCCGAG
>CAYWBE010000170.1:1741-4010 GCA_964456295.1 uncultured Candidatus Nemicrothrix sp. | reverse complement strand
TGGTCGGTCACGCACGCCACCTTGACCGCCATCTGCAGCGGCGACGGCATGAGCAGCACGTTGATGAGGTGGTGCTCGGGCAGCGTCACCCCCCGGTAGCCGAGGCGATCGGCGGTGACCGCCTGCTCGACCATGTCGTCATAGAGGCGCTTGCCGCCGTACGAGGTGTCGGGGTAGTAGCTGGAGAGAAAGTGGTTGGCTTCCACGGCGGCAAGTCTGGCCCCGGAGGGCCGTCGTCCCACTCAGACGGGAGGTCAGCCGGTGAAGGCGTAGGCGTCGAGGTCGGGTGAGGCCATCCGCCGCTGGAACTCCCGGAACGTCCACGGCCACGCCATGGGTACGCCCCGGTCGTCGAGGTACCAGCTGTCGCAGCCGGTGGCCCACACCGTGCTCCCGGCCGCCTCGGTACGGGCCTCCTCGTGGGACTCGGTGGCCTCGGTCGTGGGTTCGACGAGCCGGCACGAGCCGTCGGCGATCCGGTCGACCAGTTGGAGGGCGTACTCCATCTGGAGTTCGGCCACCTCGATGAGCGAGAAGTTCCCCACCGGTCCGTTGGGTCCGTTCAACATGAACAGGTTGGGCAGGCCCGGGACGGCCATGGACAGGTAGGCGGTGGGCCGGTCGGCCCACGCTTCGGACAGTCGGGTGCCGCCGGGACCGATGACCTCCATGGGGCGCATGAAGCGGTCGACCCGGAAGCCGGTGGCCAGCGCGAGGACGTCCAGGTGGTGGACCTCGCCGTCCACGGTGCGGACCCCTTCAGCCACGATCCGGTCGATCCCGGTGGTGACCAGCCGGGCATGGGGCCGTTGGATGGCCTCGTAGAAGTTCTCCGAGAGGACGAGGCGCTTGCAGGCCGCCCGGTGGTTCGGGGTGAGCCGTTCCCGCAGGTCGTCGTCGACCACCGTGTCGAGGTGCTCGCGGCACAGCCCGGCGATCCTGGCCAGCACCGGTGAGTCGGCGTCGACCACTGCGTTGGCGAACCCGTCGGCGAACAGTTCCGACACCTCGTCGTGGAGCCGCATCTGGGACTCCGGGTCGGCCCGGAAGTCGGCCTTCTCCTGTTCGGAGTAGGCGGGGTTCTCCTGGGGCAGCACCCACTGGGCGGTCCGCTGGAACAACGAGAGGGTCCCGACGTCGTCGGTGATGGCCCCCACCGTCTGCACGGCCGATGACCCGGTGCCGATGACCCCGACCCGGCGTCCGGCCAGCGGGACCGAGGCGTCCCACCGGGCCGTGTGGAGGAGGTCGCCGGCGAAGTCGTCCAGGCCGTCGAGACCGGGGACGAAGGGGTGGTGGAGTACCCCGGTCGCCGCGATGACCACGTCGGCCACGTCGGTGTAACCAGACGCGGTCCGTAGGTGCCACCGGTGTCCGTCGTGTTGGGCGTGCACCACCTCCTCGCCGTAGGTGATGGAGCGCTCGACGTCGTACCGGCGGGCGACGTCTTCGAGGTACGCCTGGATCTCGGACCCCGGAGAGAATCGGCGCGACCACTCGGGGTTGGGGGCGAAGGAGTAGCTGTAGAGCACCGACGGGACGTCACAGGCCACCCCCGGGTAGGTGTTCTCCCGCCAGGTACCGCCCAGCCGGTCGGCCTTCTCGTAGACGGTGATGTCGTCGAAGCCCCGCTCCCGGAGTCGGACCACGGCGAGGATGCCGGCCATCCCCGCTCCGACGACCACGAAGCGCAGCGGTCGGGTACCGGCGGTCATGGCCGGAGTCCAGCAGGGACGAGCCGACCCCGACCAGTTGGCGTACGCCCGGCGGGCCGGAGGGTCGCCGGTCGGCGGCGGAGTGGCCCGTAGCGTCGGGGCGTGGCCGGAGACGATCGGACGCTGTCGGCGGGCCCGGGTTGCCGGGTGCCGGCCGACGAGGTGCGGTGGCGGTTCGGGCCGTCCGGCGGTCCGGGCGGCCAGCACGCCAACCGGGCCCACACCCGGGTGGAGGCTGAATTGGATCTGACGGCAGCCCGCGGCATCGACGCCGACGTACGGTCGAGGCTCGTGGGGCGGCTGGGGGCGTCGGTCCGGGTGGTGGTCGACCGGCACCGGTCCCAGGCCCGCAACCGGGAACGGGCCCTGGACGAGATCGAACGGCGCATCCAGGATGCGCTGGTCGAGCAGGCGGCCCGTCGGCCCACCAGGCCCCGCCGAGGTGCGGTCGAGCGTCGTCTGGAGGCCAAGCGCCAACGTGGCGCCCGCAAGGCCGAACGCCGCGGAGACTGGCGCTAGCCAGTCGGTAAGCCCGGTTCCTTCGGGTCGTCCAC
>CAYWBE010000170.1:0-1641 GCA_964456295.1 uncultured Candidatus Nemicrothrix sp. | reverse complement strand
ACCGCCGGCAGGTTGGACAGGAAGACCATGAGGATGGCGCCCAGCTTCTGCATCTGGGGGCGGGTCAGCCCGTAGGCCTCGGCCATCCGCACCAGCACCACCTGTTCGGCCTGGTCCCACAGGACCGGCACGCCGATCGGTCCGCCGCCGTCAGGTCGCTCCGCCTCGGCCAACGGTGTCACGGGAGCCGCTCCCGGCAGGTCACCCAGGAACTTCAGCGTGTACACGCCGAACCGCATGAGCCAGTCCACCGGTCGACCCATGGACCGTGCCGTGGCCACCAGGGAGGCGTACTCCTCGGCGGTGAAGCCCGTGGTGATCGACACCGGCTCGGAGTAGACGACGTCCTCACAGCCTCGGGCGGTCCCGGTTCCGGTCGTGTGGGGGTCGTAGAACGGTTCGTTGAAGCCCGAGCCGGCGTCGTCGCTGCGAAGGAAGCGGTCGATGGCCCGTGCGATGGCCTGTCCCTCGGCCTGCTGGATCTCGGGGATGGCCAGCAGTTGGGCCTCCGGGGGATTGGACAGGTAGAGGCCCTCCACGATGGCCGCAGGCACGCCACGGGTCATCCGGAGCACCCCGTAGGTGTCGGTGCGCGGTTCCCGCAGGCGGGCCGACACACCCTGGTGGTACGAGCGGACCCACGGAACCCAGTAGTCGGCGAACGCGGCCTGGACCTCCTCGAACAGGAGGCCGGCCAGGCGCCGGGACTCGGGCTGGTCGACCTGGTGGAAGGCCTCGGTGCCCGGCGTGTCGGACTTCCTCACCGCACCGCCGTTGTGGTGGATGGACACGAAGGCCCGCGGGTTCAGCGCCCGGACGATGGCCGTCCGCTGGCGGATCGGCATGTGCAGATCTCGGCGGCGGGTCAGGGCCACCGTGTAGCCGAGGTCCTCGAGGGCCAGCTTCGTGTGGAAGGCCACCATGAGGTTCAGGTCCCGCTCGACCAGGCCGTTGGCGCCCACCGAGCCCGTCTCCGGTCCACCGTGGCCGGGGTCGAGGACCACGTCGACGGTCCCGTCGTCACCGAGGTCTACCGGTGTGCCGCCCTCGTAGACGACCTCGCGCCCGCAGGTGCTGCTGACCACCGTCGAGCCGGCGAAGCGGCCCACCACCGGGAGGAGCACCTCGTCGGGGCCGCGGACGATCAGCGTTCCGACGCCACCGTCGCCACCGTTGCCACTGCCCACCGCTCCGGCCGGGGTGCCACTGGCCAGCAGGGCGACGACGGCCGCCAGCGCGACGAGGAGGCGGAGTCGACCGGGCACGGGGCGACGCTAGGGGACCGGACCCCGGACGCGAGACGACCCCGGCCGGAGCCGGGGCCGCGTCGGACTCGTCTCGGGAGAGCGGGTCAGGAACCGGGTCCTAGAACTGCTCCTCCTCGGTGGAGCCTTCCAGGGCCAGTGTCGAGGCGGTGCCGCCGGAGATCACGGTGGCCACGTCGTCGAAGTAGCCGGCGCCGACCTCGCGCTGGTGGCGGGTCGCCGTGTAGCCGGCGTCCTCCATGCCGAACTCGGCCTGCTGGAGGGCCACGTAGGCCGTCATGTCCGACTCGGTGTAGCCCTTGGCCAGTTCGAACGCCGAGGCGTTCAGGGCGTGCCAGCCGGCCAGGGTGATGAACTGGAACTTGTAGCCCATCTT
>CAYWBE010000169.1:0-4090 GCA_964456295.1 uncultured Candidatus Nemicrothrix sp. | reverse complement strand
GCACCGAGCCGCCCCGCCACCACGACCAGACCTCCTCGGTCACGAAGGGCAGGAACGGGGCGAACAGCCGCAGCAGGGTCGACAGGGCGAGGCGCAGGGCGTGGCGGGCCGACTCGGCGCCCGCCTCGTCGCCCTCGTAGGCCCGGGTCTTGACCAGCTCGACGTGGTCGTCGGTGAAGGTCCAGAACCAGGTCTCGGTGCGTTCCAGGGCCCGGGCGTAGTCGAAGTCGTCGAAGGCCCGGGTGGCCTCGTCGACCAGGTCGGCCAGCGTGAGCAGCATGGCCCGGTCCAGCGGATGGGTGATGGCCGTCGGGTCGATGGCCAGAGGGGTGTCGCCGTCGGCTCCGAAGCCCAGGGCGAACCGGCTGGCGTTGAGCACCTTGATGGCCAGGCGGCGACCGATCTTCATCTGGCCGTCGTCGAAGGCCGTGTCGGTGCCGGGTCGGCCGTTGGCCGCCCAGTAGCGAACGGCGTCCGACCCGTGCTGGTCGAGCAGGTCGACCGGGGTGACGACGTTGCCCTTGGACTTGGACATCTTCTTGCGGTCCGGGTCCAGGATCCAGCCCGACAGGGCGCAGTGGCCCCACGGGGCGGTGTCGGCCTCGAAGTGGGAGCGAACGGCCGTCGAGAACAGCCAGGTCCGGATGATGTCATGGGCCTGGGGCCGCAGGTCCATGGGGTAGGTACGGCCGTAGAGGTCGTCGTCCTCCTCCCAGCCGCAGGCGATCTGCGGGGTGAGCGACGAGGTGGCCCAGGTGTCCATGACGTCGGTGTCGCCCACGAACCCGCCGGGCTGGCCGCGCTGGGCCTCGTCGTAGCCGGGGGCGGTGTCGGTGGAGGGGTCGACGGGCAGGTCGGCCTCGGCGGGGGCGACGGGGTGGTCGTGGTCGGGTTCGCCGTCGGCGTCCAGCGGGTACCAGAGCGGGAGCGGCACGCCGAAGAACCGCTGGCGGCTGATCAGCCAGTCGCCGTTGAGGCCGTCGATCCAGTTGGTGTACCGGGTCTGCATGTAGGCGGGGTGCCACTGCATCTGGTCGCCCCGGGCGATCAGGTCGGCCCGCAGGTCGGCGTCCCGGCCACCGTTGCGGATGTACCACTGGCGGCTGGTCACGATCTCCAGCGGCTTGTCGCCCTTCTCGAAGAACTTGACCGGGTGGGTGATGGGTTCGGGCTCGCCGATGATCTCACCGGTTTCCCGCAGCATCTCGACCATCTCGGCCTGGGCGGAGAACACCGTCTTGCCGGCCAGCCGGGCGTAGGCGGCCAGCCCGGCCTCGGATTCGATGCCGTGGGGGGGCTCGGGGTTGACCCGGCCGGCCCGGTTGATGATGGCCCGGACGTCGAGGTCCAGTTCGCGCCACCAGGTCACGTCGGCGGTGTCGCCGAACGTGCAGATCATGGCGATGCCGGTGCCCTTGTCGGGGTCGGCCAGCTCGTGGGCCAGCACCGGGACCTCGACGCCGAACACCGGGGTGGTGACGGTGCCGCCGAACAGGGGCTGGTAGCGCCCGTCGTCGGGGTGGGCCACCAGGGACACGCAGGCGGCCAGCAGCTCGGGACGGGTGGTGGCGATGTGGAGGTCACCGCCACCGTCGGGGCCGGTCACCCCGTCGGGGAGGTGGAAGGCGAGGCGGTGGTAGGCGCCGGGACGTTCCCGGTCCTCGAGCTCGGCCTGGGCCACCGCGGTGCGGTGGGTGACGTCCCACAGCGAGGGTGCCTCGACCTGGTACGCCTCGCCGCGGGCCAGGTTGCGGAGGAAGGCCCGCTGGGAGGTGCGCTGGCAGCGCTCGTCGATGGTGGCGTAGTGCTGGGTCCAGTCCACGGACAGGCCGAGGCGGCGGAACAGGGCCTCGAAGGCCTTCTCGTCGGTGGCCGTCAGGACATGGCACAGCTCGATGAAGTTGCGGCGGCTGATGTCGATGTCACCCCGCTTCTTGATGGCCTTCGGGTCGCCGGCGTCGTCCGGGGCGGTGAAGTCCGGGTCGTAGGGCAGAGCCGGCTCGCAGCGGACCCCGAAGTAGTTCTGGACCCGGCGTTCGGTGGGTAGGCCGTTGTCGTCCCAGCCCATCGGGTAGAAGACCTCGCGGCCGGCCATGCGCTGGTAGCGGGCGATGGTGTCGGTGTGGGTGTAGGAGAACACGTGGCCGACGTGCAGTGACCCGCTGACCGTGGGCGGTGGGGTGTCGATGGAGAAGACATCGGCCCGCTCGGCGGTGCGGTCGAACCGGTAGGTGCCCTGTTGTTCCCAGGCGGCGTCCCAGCGGTCCTCGAGGCCCTCGAGTCCGGGGCGGTCGGGGATGGAGGGGGCGGGCGCGTCGGCCGAGGAGTCCGGGTGGCTCATGAGGGCCCGAGGCTACCGGCGGGGCTCCGGGCCGCCGCTAGCGTGCCCGCCGTGACCGGCCCCTCCAGACGCCACCCGGGCGGCGCTACCCCAGCCGCAGGATCGCGCCCGAAGGCGCCACGTGGGTTCGGGGTCATCTGGGCCACGGTGGCGCTCGACATGGTCGGGTTCGGGATCCTGTTGCCGGTGCTGCCGTTGTACGCCGAGGACTTCGGGGCGTCGCCGGCCACCGCGGCGGCCCTGCTGGCCGTGTTCTCGGCCGCCCAGATGGTGGCCGCCCCGTTGTGGGGTCGGCTCTCGGACCGAATCGGTCGGCGGACCGTGCTGGTGGCCGCCCTCGTGGGGTCGTGCCTGGGGAGCCTGGTGACCGGGCTGGCCGGGGCGCTGTGGGTGCTGTTCGCCGGTCGGATCCTGGACGGGTTCTCGGGGTCCTCGTACGCGGTGGGCCAGGCCGCGGTGGCCGACCTGGCCGAACCGGAGGATCGACCCCGCCTGTTGGGCCTGCTGGCCGCGGCGTTCGGGGTGGGGTTCGTGGCCGGTCCGCTGATCGGTTCGGTCGCTGCGTTGGGCAGCCGGGAACTGCCGTTCCTGGTGGCCGCCGCGCTGGCCGGGGCCAACGCCCTGGTGGCCCTGGTCCGCCTGCCCGGCGGGCGGCCCGGTTCGGGGGTTTCGCCGTCGGCCCCGTCTTCAACGGGTACCGGCCGTCGGGCGCTGTGGGGGTCGGCCGGCCAGGCCGTGCGACGCCTGGCCGTGCTGGCCCTGGTGTCGATGGTGGGCTTCGCCGGGTTCGAGGCCACGTTCGCCCTGCTGGTGGAGCGCCGGTTCCACGAGGTGGGCGATCCGACGGTGTACGGACTGTTCGCGTCCATCGGGGTGGTGATGGTGCTGGTCCAGACCCGGGTGGTGGGGCCGGCCAACGCCCGCCTGGGGTCCCGCTGGGCGCTACGGGCCGCGCTGGTGGCGGTGGCCGCCGGGATGGTGGTGCTGTCCGTCGACGGCGGTTGGACCGGTCTGGCGGTTGCCCTGGTGCTGCTGGTGCTGGGCCAGGGGGTGTTCGGCCCCACCCTGTCCAACGCCACCGTCGAGACGGTGGGCGACGCCGGCCGGGGGGCGGCCCTGGGCCTGCAGCAGGGAGCGGGGGCGCTGGGTCGGATCGCCGGGCCGCTGCTGGCCGGTGTGCTGTTCGACCGGGTGGGCGTGGGGGCGCCGTACCTGGCTGCCGCCGGGCTGGCCCTGGTCGCCCTGCTGGTCGTACCGTCGCGAACTGAGCCGACGACCGAGGGAGCGCCATCGTGAACGAGTTCAGCCTCGCCCTGACCGACGAGCAGGAGCAGCTGCGCGACTGGATCCACCAGTTCTGCCTGGACGTCGTCCGGCCCAACGCCGAGGAGTGGGACGAGCGGGAGGAGTTCCCGTGGCCGGTTGTTCAGGAGGCGGCGAAGATCGGCCTGTACGGCTGGGACTTCCTGGCCCAGGGGATGCTGGGCGACAAGACCGGCCTGACCCTGCCGGTGGCCATCGAGGAGCTGTTCTGGGGTGACGCCGGCATCGGCATGGCCATCATGGGCAGCGGGCTGGCCGCCGCCGGGATCGCCGCGTCGGGCACCCAGGAACAGGTCATGGAATGGGTGCCCCAGTGCTACGGCACGCCGGACGACATCCGCCTGGGGGCGTTCTGTGCCAGCGAGGCCGACGCCGGCTCGGACGTCGGCGGCTACCGGGCCCGGGCCGTGTACGACGAGGCCACCG
>CAYWBE010000168.1:0-4150 GCA_964456295.1 uncultured Candidatus Nemicrothrix sp. | reverse complement strand
CCCACGACCCCCTGCTTGCAAAGCAGGTGCTCTAGCCAACTGAGCTACAGCCCCGTGTGAGGTGCCCAGCGTACGGCCACCGGACCCGCGGGAAACCGGCTATGAACGAGCCGGTGATCAAGTACCTGGGGTCCAAGCGACGGCTGGTGCCGGTGCTGGACGCCCTGTTCGCGGCATCGGGGGCGACTACCGCCCTGGACCTGTTCACCGGGACCACCCGGGTGTCCCAGGCCTTCAAGGCCCGGGGGGCGACGGTCACCGCGGTGGACTCGGCCCGCTACGCCCACCTGTTCGCCCGGTGCTACGTGGCCACCGACGCCCGGTCGGTGGACGGCGACGAGCTGGCCGCCGTGCTCGCCCACCTCAACGAGCTCCCGGGGGAGGAGGGCTACGTCACCGACGTGTTCTGCCGTCAGGCCCGGTTCTTCCGCCCGGCCAACGGCGCCCGGATCGACGCCATCCGTCGGGCCCTGGCCGACGACTTCGCCGGATCACCCCTGTATCCGGTCCTGTTGACCAGCCTCATCGAGGCCGCTGACCGGGTCGATTCGACCACCGGGCAGCAGATGGCCTACCTCAAGGCGTGGGCGCCCCGGGCCCATCGGGACCTGGAGCTGCGGGTGCCCGGCCTGCTGGCCGGACCGGGGACCGCGGTCCACGGGGACGCGGTGGCCCTGGTCCGTGACGGGTCACTGGGGTCGTTCGACCTGGCCTACCTGGATCCGCCCTACAACCGCCACCGCTACACGGCGAACTACCACGTGTGGGAGACCCTCGTGGCGTGGGACGCCCCGGAGCACTACGGGGTGGCCTGCAAGCGGGTCGAGGTCCGGGATGAACCGACCAGCGTGTTCAACCGCAAGGGGGAGATGCCCGGCGCGCTGGCCGAGGTGGTGGCCACCGTCGACGCCGAGGTGGTGGTGCTGTCCTACAACGACGAGTCGTGGCTGGACCGCGACGAGTTGGAGGACCTGTGCGGGGTACGGGGCGCCGTCCGGGTGCTGGCCTTCGAGCAGGACCGGTACGTGGGGGCCCGCATCGGCATCCACGGTCCCGACGGGTCACCGGTGGGCGAGGTGTCCCACACCCGGAACCGGGAGTACGTGGTCCTGGCCGGTGACCGGGCCCGCATCGACCGCATGGTCGCCGGGTTGGAGGTCGCGACGGTGGAGGGACCCTCGGGGTGACCGGTCCCGGGACGGGACGTCAGGCCGCCATGGGGCGGCCGAACGGCTGGTCGTCCTGCCAGCCGGCCAGGAAGGCCTCGGCCCGTTCACAGGCTCCGAGCGTCGGGCCGTCGGGATGGCCCACCACGCTGGTGATGGCCTCTGTAGCGGCATCCCGGGCACCGTCGGCGTCGCCGACCAGTGGCCCGGCGGTGGTGACGAAGTCCGGGAGGGCCAGCACGCCGTTGCGGCGGCAGTGGGCGACGGCCCTGGTGGTGATGGGCAGCGGGCCGGTGGGGACCACGGCGCGGACCTGCAGCGCATCGGCGGCGACGTGGTCGATGGCCCCCACCTTGAAGCCGACGAAGAGCAGGTCGGCTTCGGCCGTCAACGGCTGGTCGGCCTCGACGACGGTCAGGCCCCGGGTGGCCAGTTCGGCCACCAGTGCCGGGCCGGCCGAGCCGTCGACCACCGCGGTGCCGGCGTCCGGGCAGGCGGCCAGGCCGGCGGCCACCGCGCCGGCGGCCAGCAGTGCGGCGTCGCCGGCCTGCTCGACGATGCCCAGTGATCCGACCTCGACCCCCTTGGCGGCGGTCAGCCGGTAGCCGGCGTCCCAGTCGGCGACCTCGGCGGCAAAGGCAGCCACCGCGGCGTCCCGGCCGTCGGGCGGGGCGTTGATGCCGGCCGAGATCCCGGTCTCCCGACGCTCCAGGATGGCCAGGGTGTAGGTGGTGGCCCGGGCCAGGTCCTTGGCCCCTCCCTGGAGGATCTTCGGCGCACAGCGGACCCCGCCGTGTCCCGGGGCATCGGCCAGGTCCACGGCCACGAAGGCGTCGGTGGTGGTCAGCTTGCGGATGAACACCGGTCAGGCGTCCCGTTCCGGGTCACCCGCATCGTCGGGATCCAGGGCAGCCACCACCTGCTCGACCCGGAAGCGGGCGTCGTCGAGCCGGGACCGGCAGTGGCGGATCAGCACGTCGGCCCGCTGGACCCGTTCGGCCAGCAGGTCCACGTCGGTGGTGTCGGACTCCAGTGTGGACAGGATCGACTGCAGTTCGTCGAGCGCGTCGCCGTAGCCCGGGAGTTCGCTGCCGGTACTGCCGGGACCGGCGTCGTCGGTCATGGGCAGGCCCGGTTCAAGGGGTGCTCCGGTCGGCGTCGGTCACGGTGTCGACGGTACTCGCCACCTCGCCGCCGGCCAGCGTCGTGACCAGTGGATCGCCGATCGCCACGTCGTCGACCGAGCGGACCAGGGTGCCGTCGCCGCGGCGGGTGATCGACCAGCCACGGGCCAGGATCCGGGCCGGGTCGAGGTCGCGGACGCGGGCGGCCACCGCATCGAGGCGTTCGGATCGGTGGTCCAGGCCGGCCAGTGGGTCGCGTCGGAGGCGGGACACCAGACCGGCCAGGCGGTCGTCGTGACGGTCCAGGACCGCGGTGGCCGACGCGACGGTCCGACGGGCCAGGCCGTCGAGGCGGTCGTCGGCCCGGTCCACGGCGGTGCGGGCCCGCACGGCAATGGCGGCCCGTAGGCCGTCGACGGCGTCGGCGAACGCCCTGACCTGGTCGACGAGGGCCGCCGCGCAGGCCGTGGGGGTCTTGAACGAGGTGTGGGCCACCTCGTCGGCCACCGATCGGTCCACCTCGTGGCCGATGCCGGTCACCACGGGCACGTCCAGGCCGGCGATGGTGCGGGCCAGGACCTCGGCGTCGAAGGCCATCAGGTCGGCGGCCGATCCGCCTCCCCTCACCAGGGCGATGACGTCGGGTCGGTGGCTGGCTACCACGGTCACCGCTTCGGCCAGGTCGAGTGCCGCGCCGTCGCCCTGGACCCGGGCGTCGTGTTCCAGCACCTCGAACGGCAGGTCGCTGCGTTCCAGCTCGTCGGTGAAGTCGGCGTGGGCTGCCGAGCCGATGCTGGTCACCAGCCCGACGCGTAGCGGCGGTACCGGCACGGGGATGGACCGGTTGGCCCGCAGCAGTCCCTCGTCGTCCAGGGCGCGCAGCAGGCGGTCGCGCTCGGCGGCCAGACGACCCAGGGTGAACGTGGGGTCGACCCCGTCCATGACCAGTTGCAGGCGGCCGCTGGGTGGGTAGAAGTCGACCCTGGCCCGGATACGCAGCTGCAGGTCGTCGGCCATGGCCAGGCCACCGGCGTCGGCCAGTGTCCGGTCCACGCCGGCTCGGGGGCCCTTGAACAGGGCCACGCTGAACTTGGCGGCCACCGCCCGACCGGGTACGTCGGACGGTTCCACCAGGTCGAAGTAGGCGTGCCCGCTGCGGGCGTCGTGGAAGTTGGAGACCTGGCCCTCTACCCACAGGCGTTCGGGGAACAGGGTTCCCAGGCTGTCCTTGAGGAGGTGGCCCAGATCTCCGACGGTCAGCACGGGGAGCTCGTCGGATGCCTCGACCACGGGGCGAACCTAGTTCGGTGGTGTCTCCGGGCGGCCCGGACGTCACGGGATCGTCATGGCCGACCTTGGCTCGCCCCGTCGGGGTGGGGCTATCGTCCGGAGGCCGAGGGGTGGCCATCCGGGTGCAGATTATTCAAGCATTGACGAACGATCGTTAGGGCCCTAGAGTCCCACGGTCGTTCGAGGGGATCGGGAGGAGACATTGGGTGTGACGCTCGACGCTGCACCGTCGATGACGGCTGCGTACCAGGTCACCACGCTGGCCGCCCAGATGCACGACCACGCCATGACCATGCCCGACCACGTGGTCATGCGGGAGAAGGACTTCGGCATCTGGCGTGAGTACACGGCAGCCGAGGTGTGGGATCTCGTGGTGGACGCGGCCCACGGCCTGCTGGCCCTCGGCGTCGGGGTGGGCGACCGGGTGTCCATCCAGTCTGAGAACCGTCCCGAGTGGATGATCCTGGACTTCGCCACCATCGCCGTGCGGGGTGTCACCGTGGGCTTCTATCCCACCAACCCGACCGCCGAGGTGGAGTACCTGCTGACCGACTGCGGCTCGGTGGTCCA
>CAYWBE010000167.1:0-4268 GCA_964456295.1 uncultured Candidatus Nemicrothrix sp. | reverse complement strand
GGTCGTTGTGGGCCGTGCGGTAGTAGCCGGGGTAGTTGTTCTCACCGGCCGTGCCCGCCAGGTCGCTGGTCAGCGACGGTGACGTGTTGGACGGCGAGATCATCACCATGCCGGCCGCCGAGATCAGCGGCGCCGCCGCGGCGGCCGCGCCGGAGCAGCTGGTGCCGATCACGCCGACCACGTCCTCGTCGGCCACGATCATCTGGGCGGCCGCCGCACCACCATCGGCGCTGCACAGGTCGTCCAGACCGGCGCCGATCGAGACCAAGTATCCCTTGATCTTTCCGAAGTCTCCGCCATTCAGGACACCCGGCTGGTCGCCGGTCACCGAGCGGACGGCACGTTCGTTGGGGATACCCAGGAAGGCCACGTCGCCGGAGATGGCGTTCAACGACCGGATCTGGATGTCCTCGCCCGGTTCCACGCGGACCACGCCCAACGAGCCGTCGCCGAGGTGTCCGGCGGGAGCCGCCTCCTCGGCGGGCTCCTCGGCGGGCTCCTCGGCCGCAGGCTCGTCGGCTGCCGGTTCGTCGGCTGGCGCGGCCGTGGTGGCCGGAGCAGCCGTCGTGGCGGCTGCCGATCCCCCGTCATCGGAGGCCGACGTGTCGTCGTCTCCCCCACAGGCACCGGCCAGCAGTGCGAACACCGCCAACAGGGCCACCAACCAACGAGTCGCGTCCCTCTTGAACATGATTCCCCCGTCCTCCAACCAGCCGGTCGGCATGCACCCTCGGCGCACTTTCGCCTCAGGAGACGGTACCCCAGGGCCAGCACGCCGTCAGGCTGACCGACCGGACGTCGGGGCACCAGCTCCGAAGCACATCCCACACGCGACGGTGCCCCGGTCGGACACCGACTCCCCGAAGGGAATCGGGCCGACCGGGGCACCGGTCACGACCGATCAGGCCACTGTCTCCAGCGACCCATGGACCGCTCCCCTACGGGGTGCCGTCCATGACGTCGGTGATGGGCTCGAGGTGCCCATCGGCGTCGTCCATCACGAACTGCGACAGGCGGAACGAGTCGTCGGCGTCCACCTTGTCCGGTCCGAGCGAGGCGTAGGGAGCGAACGGCAGCTTGAACTGCGGCATCGACTCGTAGGCCTCACGGAACGTGTCGTGGGTCAGGACCGGCCCGGCCTTGCTGGCGATCAGTTCGAACAGTCGCAGCTGGGTGCAGTGGGTCATGATCGCCCGCCACCACTTCTCGATCCCGTCCTCATGCGTGTCGGGCGTACCGACCACGATCTCGGGATGTCGGGCCTCGAAGGGCTTGATGCAGAGTTCCTGCACCTCGTCCTGGTCGAACTGCTCCTGTTCGGTCAGGCCGGTCAACGTGATCAGCCCCTCGACCATCTCAGAGGTCACGTTGGTGCTCAGCGAGGTCAGGGTCTCGTTGTTGAACGGGTACATCTCCACGTCCAGGCCCGACCGGTACACCGCCCGGTATCCCGGCCGTGCTCCACCACTGAAGACGATGGCGTCCGCGCCGGAGGTCCGGATCCGTTCGATCATGACGTCCCACCAGGCGTCCTCGGCCTCGGTCTCACCACCGGTGATCTCACTCTTGACCTCGAGGACGACCTCGATGCCCATCTCATCGAGGATGGCCACGGCGTTGTCATGGGTCTCCGGACCGTCGGTGCGACCGATCACGGCCACCGACTTCCCGTCCAGGTAGCCGTTTTGCTGCAGCAGCGACAGGTACACCTCGACCCTGCGGGACTTGGCCGTGCCGTTCTCCAGCCACGGAGCGTTGGCCTGGGCAAGACGCTCGGAATTGACGCGTCCGCCGATCAGGATGGTCTCCTGCTGACCGGTGATACAGATGTTGGAGATCTCGGCCGGACCGACGAACCCACCAATCACGGCGAACGTCTCCAAGTCCCCGGCCACCTCCAGGCACACGCTGTCAGCGCTGATCCCCATGCCGGGGATGGCGCTGAACGGGCGGACCGCATCCAGGACGACCTGACGGCCGTTGATGCCGCCCCGGTCGTTCAGGTCGGCCACCATGGCCTCCCACACCAGGGTCTGGTCACCCCAGCCGTTGGGCGAGAAGCCCCGCTCGACCAGCCACTCGAAGTCGATGGTGGTCGCCGCGATGTGGATCGAATCCTCGGTGACACCACGCCACGTGGCCGTCAACGGCACCTCGACGGGCAGCAGGGTTCCCACCTGGAACGAGCCGGCGGGCGCGTACTCATAGATCACGTTGGCGTTCGACGCCGAGATGTCGTTGGCGTCGGCGTGGCCGATCACCGTGATCTTCTGCGAACCACAGTCACCAAAGCCATCACAGGAGATCAGGCCGATGATGCCGGGATAGTCGGTCACCGTGCCCAGGTGCTCGCGCACCCCGGCCCGGTCGATGACCAGCGTGCCGCCGTCGTCGTAGCTGGCCGCCGCGATGGCGTCCAGCAGCAACGTCGTGGCGTCATAGCTGTGCGCCCAGAACGGCGCCGCCGGATCTTCACCCCACTCGTCGTTGTAGGCGGCCAGGAACCCGTCGGCCGTCTGGCCGGTCGACTGGTTGGCGTTGGCGCCGTAGCGGACGTCGGGGCCCGAGAAGTACATGCCCTCGGTCTCGGGAATGGCCATGAAGTTGCTGTTCAGCAGGCCGTCAGCCGCCATGAGGAGCGTCGTCTCCATCCCGGCCACGTCGCCCACCTGCTGGACGATGAAGTCGCCCTCGGGCTGGAAGATCGGGAAGAACAACAATTCCGGCGCACCGGCGGCCACTTCGGTCAGGACCGGCACCATGTCGGTGTCGCCCTTGTTGACCGCCGTGAACCCGGTGATGGTGCCACCGCCGGCCTCGAAGGCATCGGCGAACGCCTGGGCCAGACCCTGGGTGTACGGATCGCCGTCATGGATGGCCGCAGCCGTGGTCACCCCCAGCACATCGAGAGCGAAGCCCGCCGCCGCTGCTCCCTGGTACAGGTCGTTGTGGGCTGTGCGGTAATAGCCGGGGTAGTAGTTCTCGCCGGCCGTGCCCGCCAGGTCACTGGTCAGCGACGGCGAGGTGTTCGACGGCGAGACCATAGCCATGCCGGCCTCGCTGATCAGCGGCGAAGCAGCAGCAGCCGCACCCGAACAGGAGGTGCCGATCACGCCGACCACGTCCTCGTCGGCCACGATGGTCTGAGCAGCGGCTGCGCCACCGTCGGCGCTACACAGATCGTCCAGGCCCGTGCCGATGGTGACGTCATGGCCACCAATGGGGCCGTAGTCGGCGATGGCCATCTCGACGCCGCGCTGGTTCGGGATGCCCAGGAAGGCCACATCGCCACTGATGGCGTTCAGCGACCGGATCTGGATCTCCTCACCGGCGCCGACCTCGACCACGCCGAGGCTGCCGTCGCCCAGGTGGTCAGCCACCGTGCCGACCTCTTCGGGGGCAGGAGCTGCCGTGGTGGCCGGAGCCGCCGTGGTGGCGGCCGGAGCCGCGGTGGTGGCCGGAGCCGCCGTGGTGGCCGGAGCAGCCGTCGTGGCGGCTGCCGATCCCCCGTCATCGGAGGCCGACGTGTCGTCGTCTCCCCCACAGGCACCGGCCAGCAGTGCGAACACCGCCAGCAGGGCCATCAACCAACGCATACGCGTCTTCATGAAACTGGTTCCCTCCTCAGTGGGCCGTGTTTCGGCCACACGACTTGTCAGGTACGACCCTCAGGTCGGACCCCCGAACCCTACACGACACCTGACGGACCGTCAGATTGCCTGCCGGAATTCATCACTTCCCGAGATGGTCACTGGACACCCCGAAGGCATCGTTCAGCACGGTCACACCGTGGGATCCACGGAGGGGACGACCGACGCGACGGCTAGCGTGCCTCTCCATGCCACGCATGGAGGTCGAGCTCACCAGCACCCGCGATGACGGCCAGTGGACGTGGCGGGCCGCCGGCGCCCGCCAGCCGAAGGGTTCGATGGGTGCCGATCTCGTACCTGCCGGATCGTCGGTTGGAGACGTTCTCCGCGTGGAGTTCGAACAGTTCATGGACGGCATCGAGGTGACCTCGGTGCTGCCCGCCAAGGGGGCACGTCAGACCCCCGACCTCCTCGAGATGCTGGGCTCCGGAGGAGACGAACCACTCGTCACCACGCGCCTGGCTGGAAAGCGCAACCGTCGACGAGACGACGACGGCCCCCGCGGTGATCGCGACCGGCGCGACCGACGGCGCGGCGGGCGCGGTGATCGACGCGATGGCGACCGACGCGATGGCGACCGACGCGATGGCGACCGACGCGATGGCGACCGACGCGATG
>CAYWBE010000166.1:0-4270 GCA_964456295.1 uncultured Candidatus Nemicrothrix sp. | reverse complement strand
CCATCTGGTTGGTGCCGCCCTGGCGCTGGCCGTAGATGCCGTTGTTGAGGCGGAAGACGCGGAACACGTCCTCGGCGATGCGTCCGGCCTGGTAGCCGGCCAGCATCTCCTCGAACTTGGCGATGTCGGCCGCCAGGTCGGCGGCCATGCCGGGGTTGACGCCGGGGAGGGTCCGGTGGGTGGGGGTCTCTTCGGTGAGGCTCATGGCGATTCCGTTGGGGGTATGGGGCGGGGGGCGATCAGTGGGTCAGGCCGTCGACGAGGCGGTGGAGCCCGGCTTCATCGAGGAGCGGCTCGGCAGTGTGATCGGCTGTTCCATTGTCGCTGGTCAGGTCCATTTCGGCCACCGTGCCGATGACCAGGACGGCGGGGGCGACCACCGACAGGTCCAGTTCGGGGTCGGCGAGGTCGGCCAGCCGGGTCCGCAGGGTCCGCTGGGCCACGGTGGTGGCCGACTGGACGGCGGCCACCGGGGTGGCGGGGTCCATGCCGGCATCCAGCAGGCGCTCGGCGATGGCCGCGGCCCGCGACGCGCCCATGAGGACGACCAGGGTGGTGCCCAGGCGGGCCAGGGCGTCCCAGTCGAGGTGGCGTTCGGCGTCCGGGTCTTCGTGGCCGGTCACCACCGTGAAGCCGCTGGCGTGGCCCCGCATGGTGACCGGGATGCCCGCGGCGGCCGGTCCGGCGATGGCCGAGGTGATGCCGGGCACGACCTCGACGTGGAGTCCGGCTGCCCGCAGGGCCTCGATCTCCTCGCCACCCCGTCCGAACACGAAGGGGTCGCCGCCCTTGAGTCGGACGACGGTCCCGGCGCGTGCCGCGGCGTCCACCAGCACCCGGTGGATCCGTTCCTGGGCGTCCGATGGGTCGCCGGGCCGCTTTCCGACGTCGATGCGCTCGGCCCACGGGGCGACGAGGTCCATGATCCGGAGGTCGACGAGTCGGTCGTGGACCACCACGTCGGCCGTCTCGAGCAGGTGCAGTGCCCGCACGGTCAGCAGGTCGGGGTCGCCGGGGCCGGCACCCACCAGGTGGATGGTCGACGGGCCGGTCATGCGGTGGACCCCGTCAGGCCGAGGGCCGAGCGGAGGTGGTGGCGGGCGCCGTCGAGGTCGCCGGACCGCACCAGGTCCAGCAGGGCGTCGTCCAGGGCAACGGCCCAGGCGGGGGATTCCGAGGTGCCGGTGGCCGACCGCAGTTCGGACCGGGCCTCGGCGGCCAGGGAGACGATGGTGGCGTGTTCGGGGCCGACCGCTTCGTCGATGGTGCGGCGCAGCCAGGCGGCCACCGCGGGGCTGCGGCCGTTGGTGGACACCGCCACCTGGAGGTCGTCCCGTGTGGTGACCGCCGGCAGGGTGAACGAGCAGTGCTGGGGGTCGTCCGCGCTGTTGAGCCACACGTCGGCGGCCTCGGCGTCCCAGAACACCTGACCGTCGACCGTCGGGTCTCCGGTGGCCGTGACGGCCAGGCGGTAGGACGCCACCTCGCCGCGCCGGTAGGTGCGCTGGTGCCATCGGACGCGGTGGTCGTCGGCGATCTCGTCGACGACGTCGGGGGCCACCACGGTGACGTGGGCCCCGGCGGCCAGCAGGCCGGCCACCTTGCGGGCCGCCACCGGACCGCCACCCACCACGAGCGTGCGACGACCGGTCAGGTCAAGATTCACCGGATATGGGTTCACCGGATCGGGGTTGGCTGTGGAGGGCATGGTGCGGGTGGAAACCTGAGTGGTCTGGTCGGGATTGCGTCCAACCTATCGACGGGTCGCGTCGGAAACAAGGTAAATCTGATCGGAATAGTCGGGATTAGGGGATCCGTGTCACCACGGGCATCTTCGCCACCCGACCCGTTTCGGAGAGGTCCGTTCGGGAGAGGTCCGTTCGGGAGGGGGAGCCCCCGGAAACTGGTGCAGACTGCGTGCATGCGCCGTTCCATCGACGACTACCCCTTCCGGGCCGCGGACTATCCGCCGGACTACGAGGAGGACGAGCTCACGCCCATCTCGTGGGCCGTGGGCATCAGCGACGACTACGCCGACGCCGAACCGAGGGTGATGCTCACCGTCGAGGAGGTCGGCCGGCCCGGGCAGGGACTGGTCGGGCACCTGTCGCCGGACATCGCCCGTCGCCTCCGGGCGGCCATACGCGATGCCCTGGCCGAGATCGGAGAGGACGCGGGTCGTTAGGAGGTGGACCCTCCGGTCCGACCATCCCGGATCCTCCGGGCCACGTGCTCCACGAAGAATCCCTCGTAGCGGGCCTGTACCTCCGGCAGCCGCCAGTCCTCGCCGGTCACCGTGCCCCGACAGGCCGCCGTGCCGCAGCCGCACTCCAGGCGGTAGTCGTCGGTCCGGGCCGTGCCGTAGTCGTGGCAGAGCTCCTCGTCGACGGCGATGTCCCGCATGGCCACGTAGAGCACCTGGCCCCGGAAGCCGACGTTGGCCTCACACGAATGGTTGATGCGGATGGAGGTCTCGTCCACCTCGTCTGCCGTGCGGGGCGACAGGTAGAGGTCGTCGTCGATCTGGAGGCTCTGGTCGCCGATCTCGGCGGTGAGGCGGACCACCTCGGCGTGGTCGACGACGTGCCCGGCCTTCACGGCCACCAACTCGCCGGCGGCAATGGGTTCGACGGCGAACACCCCCAGGCCGGCCACCGCGCCGTCGCGCACGACGACCTTCGGCGAACGCCAGCAGCGGATGGGGGGCACGGGTGGGCGGTCCCGGTCCGTCGACTCAGGCGTCGAGGCCGTTGGCCCCGAGGTAGGCCGGGCCCTCACCGCCGCCGTGGACCTCCACGCAGGTGCCGGTCACCCAGCGGGCCAGTGGCGAGGCCACGGCCAGGCACATGTCGGCGACGTCGGTCGGCTGGCCGAGCCGGCCGGCCGGCAGGTTGGCGGCCACCGCGGCCTGCCCGTCGTCATCGCCGTAGAAGGCGGCGGCCTCGTCGGTGACGATCATCCCCACGGTGAGGGCCACCACCCGGATGGCCGGGCCCCACTCGTGGGCCAGGGTCCGGGTCATGTTCTCCAGCCCGGCCTTGGCCGCCCCGTAGGCCACGCCCTGCGGGTTGGGCCGGGTGCCGCTGACCGAGGAGATGTTGACGATCACCCCGCCACCGTCCTGGGTGGACATGGTGGGGTGCACGGCCTGGCAGAACGTCATGGGGGCCGTGAGGTTCAGGGCGATGATCTTGTCGTTGAAGCGGGGCGACACGGTGGCCGAATCGGCCGGTGGGGCACCTCCGGCGTTGTTCACCAGCACGTCGATGCGCCCCGAGCGGTCCAGGGCGGCGGCCACCACGGTGGCCACCTGGTCGGGGTCGCGGACGTCGGCCGCCACGAAGGCCGCCTGACGGCTTCCGTCGGTGGACGTGACGGGGGAGTCGGGTTCGCTCCGGGCGCAGGTGACCACGTCGGCCCCGGCGTCCAGGAAGGTGGTGGCGATCACCCGACCCAGGCCGCGGGACCCACCGGTCACCACCACCGATCGCCCGGTGAAGTCCAGTGGGTCGGTCCGGTCGGGGAGGCCTGACGGTTCGGGCGGCGAGGAGCTCACGGATCGCACGCTAACCGCCGCCCGCCGTGACGGATCGCACAATCTGACGGACCGTCAGGGTTTCCGCGACGGCCCCGGCTCGCCTACCGTTGCCCGGGTGACCTCATCCTCCCCGCCCCCTTCCGCGCCACCGGCCATGGCCCCGTACGCCGCTTCGACGCTGCCCGCTACCGACGGGCGCCCCGACAAGCGGATGAGCGAGGACGACGTCGTCGCCCGACTGTCCAGCGGCATGACCATCGGCATCGGGGGATGGGGCTCGCGGCGCAAGCCCATGTCGCTGGTCCGGGCCATCGCCCGCAGCGAGCTGACCGACCTGACCATCGTCTGCTACGGCGGACCCGAGGTGGGCATCCTGTCGGCGCTGGGCAAGGTCCGGCGGGCCATGTACGGCTTCGTGTCGTTGGACTCCATCCCGCTGGAGCCCCACTTCCGCCAGGCCCGCCAGCAGGGGACCATCGAGGTCACCGAACTGGACGAGGGTGCCTTCTACCTGGGCCTGCTGGCCGCCGCCCACCGGGTGCCCTTCTACCCGACCCGGGCCGGGCTGGGCAGCGACATGATGCTGATGAACCCCGACCTGGCCACCGTGACCTCGCCCTACCCCGATGCCGACGGGGTCCACGAGGAGCTGGTGGCCATCCCGGCCTTCCAACTGGACGCCTCGCTGATCCACATGAACCGGGCCGACGCGGCCGGCAACGGCCAGTTCCT
>CAYWBE010000165.1:0-4300 GCA_964456295.1 uncultured Candidatus Nemicrothrix sp. | reverse complement strand
CGGCACCGTCGAATCCGACGTCGAAGCCGGCCTGCTCGAGGACCCGGACCTTGCGTTCCTCGCGGGCCTTGCACCACACGAAGTCCTCGACGTCAGGATGGTCGACGTCGAGGACGACCATCTTGGCGGCCCGTCGGGTGGTGCCTCCGCTCTTGATGGTGCCCGCCGACGCGTCAGCTCCCCGCATGAAGCTGACCGGTCCGCTGGCCTGGCCGCCGCCGCGCAGGGCCTCCTTGGAGGAGCGGATGGCGCTCAGGTTCACGCCGGCCCCGGAACCGCCCTTGAAGATCGTGCCCTCCTCCACGTACCAGTTGAGGATGGACGACATCTGGTCGTCGACCGAGAGGATGAAGCAGGCCGACGCCTGCTGGGGCACGCCGGGCACCCCGATGTTGAACCAGACCGGAGAGTTGAAGGCGGCCCGCTGGGTGATGACGAGATGCCGTAGCTCGTCGGCGAAGGCCTCGGCCTCGTCAGCATCGACGAAGTAGCCGTCGCGGAGCCCCCAGTCGGCGATCGTGCCGGCCACGCGGTCGGCCACCTGACGGAGCGAGGACTCGCGGTCAGGGGAGTCGTCGGCTCCACGGAAGTACTTCTGGGCGAGGATGTTGGTGGCGTTCACCGACCAGTCGACCGGGACCTCGACCTCCTCCTGCTCGAAGGCGACCGAACCGTCCCGATGGTCGACCAGGCGGGAGGTACGGACCTCCCACTGGACGTCGTCATAGGGGTCGGTCCCAGCAGTGGTGAAGTGCCGACGAATCCCGAGGATTCCCCGCTCCGGCGCCATCGACATCGTGTACCACCCTCGTCCGTTCGGTTTCCCGGGCCCGGTGCCCGGGATGCGGCAGTCCGGCCCGGTGCCGGAATGCCCGCCTGTATTTCAACTGTACGGACGACCGGTGACAGGCGCCCGCCGACCATCGATTCCCGCCGTGCAGGTCCTGTGTCGTGGATGGTGGCCGGTGGCGGAGGGCCCAGGTCGAGGACGGGCCACGGTCGCTCCCGGGGGAGGCCGACCGAACTGTCCCAACGCCGAGCCGGACGAGCCGGTGCGACGGGTTCCAGCCGGGCCGACCGTCACCGGCCACGAGAGGGAACCTACGGACGGTCACCTGTGGACGGCTAGTGGGACGAGCTGGGGATTTCCCGGTGGATCATCGCTGGCTTCTCCACAGGACCGCCCGGCGATCGCCCGGGACCGGTCGAGGGCTACGGTCATCGCGTGCGACGCATCCATCCCGACCCGACCTCCGAGGTCGACCCGGCAGAGGTCGTCGCCGGTGACGATCGGCCGCCGCCGCCGGGCCGGCCGTGGGTGCTGGTGAACATGGTGGCCTCGGTGGATGGCGCCACTGCCGTGGGTGGCCGGTCCGAGCAACTCGGTGGACCGGCTGACCGGCGGGTGTTCCGGGCCCTACGGGGAGCCGCCGACATGATCCTGGTCGGGGCGGGCACCGTGCGGGCCGAGGGCTACCGGCCGCCCCGAACCCCCGAGGACACCATCGCCTCCAGGCGGAGCAACGACGGACGGGACCCACGACCACGTCTCGTGGTGGTGTCGGCCAGCCTGGACCTCGACCCGGCGGCGCCGCTGTTCGCCGACCGGGAGCCCACGGACCCGCCACCCATCGTGGCCACCGTGGCCACGGCACCAGCCGAACGGCGAGCCAGGCTCGAGTCGGTGGCCGAGGTGGTGGCCTGCGGTGAGACCCGGGTGGACCTGACCGGCCTGCTGGCCGTCCTGGACGACATCGGAGCCCGGACCGTGCTGTGCGAGGGCGGACCCGACCTGAACCACCAACTGGTGGCCGCCGGGCTGGTCGACGAACTGTGCATCACGGTGTCGCCCGGGCTGGTCGGAGGCGTCGGTGGCGACGGTCGCAGCCTGCTGGCCGGCCCACCGCTCTCGGCTACCACCCGACTCTCGCTGGACCGAGTCCTGACCGAGGACGGGTTCCTCTTCTGTCGGTACCTGGTCTCCTGAACCGGTTCCGGGCCGGAGACCCGACCGGGTCGACTAGCCGACGGGGAGGACGATCCGCTGGCCGGGCTGGAGGAGCGACCCGCCGGCGGCCTCGGCCAACCGGTCGACGGTGGCCCGCAGGTCACGGCCCTCCGGGTTGATCGACCCGGCGATCGACCAGAGGGTGTCCCCCGGCTGGACGATGTGGACCACAGGCTCGCCTGCCGCAGCGACCACCGGTGCACCGGTCGTCCCGGTGACCCGTCCGATCAGCTCGCCCCCCAGGAGCGACAGCGCCGACACCAGCAGGCCCAGGACGACCGACACCAGGAACCGGCGTCGTCGGTAGACCGCCGGCGACAGCCTCACGGGGGCCTCCACCCCACCCGGACCCCCGGCAAGGCCGGTCTGGCGTCGGACGGCGCCCACCACGGCCGGTTCGGCGGCCAGCACGTCGGCCACGAGGCGGTGTACCGAAGCCAGGCGTTCCGGTTGGGTGGGCTCGTCGGCAGGGACCACCCGGAGGAGCGTCGGCCCGTCGACGTCGGGGAAGCGGGGGAAGTCGAACGGAAGCTGGGATGCAGTGGCGGTGTTCATGGGGTCAATCCTGTCGATGGGGTGTGACAGCGCTCCCGGGAGGGGTACTTGACATGGAACACCCGTTCGGAGAACATGTATTCGACGTACAGGTGTTCGGTCATGGATGCCAGTGTATCGAACACCTGTTCGATGTCAAGCAACACCGCCCGAACCCGCCACCGCCAGACCACAGGAGCCCACGACATGAACAACACGGGACTCACCAGCCGCCAGCAGCAGATCCTCGAATTCATCGACCAGCAGATCAGCGACCGGGGCTATCCCCCGTCGGTGCGGGAGATCGGCGATGCGGTGGGCCTGACCTCGCCGTCGACCGTCCACTCCCACCTGGCCACCCTTCAGGACCGGGGATTCATCCGCCGGGATCCCAGCAAGCCCCGGGCCATCGAGGTCTGCCTCGACCCGACCAGCGGTGCGGCCGTCGAACGCGGTGCGGTCCGCCACATCCCACTCCTGGGCAACGTGGCCGCCGGCACCGGGGTGATCGCCGCCGAGCACGTGGAGGAGTCCCTCCCCCTCCCCGCCGAGTTCACCGGAGACGGCGAGCTGTTCATGCTCCGCGTCCGGGGCGACTCGATGGTGGGTGCCGGCATCCTCGACGGCGACCACGTGGTGGCCCGGGTCCAGCAGACCGCCGATCCGGGTGACCTGGTGGTGGCCGGCATCGACGGCGAGGAAGCCACCGTCAAGCACTTCCAGCGTGACGGCTCGACCATCGTGCTGGTCCCGTCCAACCCGGACCACCCCGAGATCCATCGCCCGGCCGACGAGGTGGCCATCTACGGCCGGGTCGTCACCGTCCTCCGGAGGATCTGACCCGGAGCGAACCCGGCAGGAGGTTCAGGCGCCCCCGACCAGCAGTCGGTGGAGGACCGCGTGGCACGACTCCACCGACGAGCGTTCCACCCGCTCGTCGGCCGTGTGGGCCAGCGTCGGTTCACCCGGTCCCAGGTTGACCGCGGGTACGCCGTGTTCAGAGAAGAACGCCACGTCGGTCCACCCCAACTTGGCCCGGACCTCCATGTCCCCATCGGCCGCCAGCCGCTGCAGGAGCGGGTGCGACATCCCCGGGGCAGCAGCCGGGGAGTGGTCGACGAGCGCCACCTGGTCACCGTCGTCCAGGTGGGGCGCCAGCACCTCTCGAACGTGGGCCTCGGCCTCGTCGCCGGTGCGGTCCGGCGCATAGCGGTGGTTGATCCGGACCATGGCCGAGTCGGGAACCACGTTGCCGGCCACCCCACCCTCCACGTGGACGGCCTGCAGCGCCTCGCGGTACCGGCAGCCCTCGACCACCGGCTCGCGGTGCCCGTAGTCGGCCAGCGCCGTCATGAGCGGCCCCAACCGGTGGACGGCGTTGCGGCCCATCCAGGGACGGGCCGTGTGGGCCCGGGCTCCGGCCAGGGTGACCTCGAACCGCATGGTTCCCTGGCATCCGGCCTCGACGGCACCGCCGGTCGGCTCGCCGAGGATGGCCACGTCGCCGACCAGCAGTTCGGGCGCCTCGGCGAAGAGCTCCCGCAGCCCGTTGTGGGCAATGGCCACCTCCTCGCGGGCGTAGAACACCCAGGTGACGTCGACGGCCGGCTCGGCGACCGTGCGGGCCAGTTCCAGCATGACGGCCAGGCCGCCCTTCATGTCAGCAGCGCCCAGACCCCACAGGGTGTCGCCGTCGATACGGGACCCGGAGGTGTCACCGGGAACGGTGTCGGTGTGCCCACCCAGGACCAGCCGATG
>CAYWBE010000164.1:1268-4302 GCA_964456295.1 uncultured Candidatus Nemicrothrix sp. | reverse complement strand
CCTGTGCGCCGGGGCGATCCTCCCGCCGTAGCCTGCACCTCGGTCCGGTGCTGGCCACCGGCATCCCAACGTGAACCCGCAGGCCGAGGAGGCCCCATCCCCATGTCCGACCTGATCCCCGAAGCCGACGGTTCCAGCGAGCGGCGGACCACCTTCCCGGCCGCCCCGCCCATGGTCATCGACCCGGCGAAGACCTACACCGCCGAGATGGTCACCTCCGCCGGCTCGATGACCATCCATCTGGACCCCATCGCCGCACCCCAGACGGTCAACAACTTCGTGTACCTGGCCCGGTGGCACTACTTCGACGGGCTGATCTTCCACCGGGTCATCAACGGCTTCGTGATCCAGGGCGGTTGCCCGGAGGGTTCGGGTCGCGGTGGCCCCGGCTACCGGTTCGCCGACGAGCTGCCCAAGCCGGGTCGCTACGAGGTCGGTTCGCTGGCCATGGCCAACGCCGGTCCGAACACCAACGGCAGCCAGTTCTTCGTGATCACCGGCCCCAGCGGCGTCGGGCTGCCCCCCGCCTACGCCCTGTTCGGGAAGGTGGTCTCCGGCGTCGAGGTGGCCACGGGCATCCAGGAGGTCCCGACGGGCCCCGGCGACCGTCCGCTCACCGACGTGGTCATCGAGTCGGTGACCATCACCGAGGCTGACTGATGGCCGGCCAGCAGTCAGGAATCAGCCGGGTCGCCGTGGTGGGTGGCGGCCAGATGGGCGGCGGCGTGGCCGAGCTCACGGCCAAGGCCGGTCTGCCCACCGTGGTCAAGGAGGTGTCCGCCGAGGCGGCCGAGCACAGCGAGGTCGGCATCCGCCGGTCGCTGGACCGTGCACTGGAGCGGGGCAAGTTGGACGAGGCGGCCCACGCCGGGGCGCTGGCCAATCTGACCTTCACCACCGAATACGCGGACCTGGCCGACGCCGACCTGGTGGTCGAGGCCGTCGTCGAGTCGTTCGACCTGAAGGCCGACATCTTCCGTGCCCTGGACGAGGTGGTCACCTCGCCTGATGCCGTGCTGGCCACCAACACGTCGTCCATCCCGATCATCGACATCGCCATGGCCACCGGTCGTCCCGAGCAGGTGATCGGCCTCCACTTCTTCAACCCGGCGCCGGTGATGAAGCTGGTCGAGGTGATCCCGTCGGTGCGTACCGCCGACTCGGTCACCTCCTCGGTCACCGCGTTCGCCACCGACGTGCTCGACAAGGTCGTGGTCGCTGCGAAGGACCGGGCGGGCTTCGTGGTCAACATGCTGCTCGTGCCGTACCTGAACTCGGCGATGCGCATGTACGCCGACGGCCACGCCACCGCCGAGGACATCGACAACGGCATGAAGCTCGGTGCCGCCCACCCGATGGGGCCACTCGAGCTCAGCGACATGATCGGCCTGGACACCATGATGCTGGTGGCCGAGACGTTGTTCGCCGAGTACGGCGACGACTTCTACCTGCCGCCTCCGCTGCTGCGTCGCATGGTGGCCGCCGGGCACCTGGGTCGCAAGACCGGACGCGGCTTCTACGACTACTCCTGAACCGGGCTCGGGTTCGGACTCCGGTCCGGGCCGTACCCCGGGTCAGTCCGGGTTGCCGCCCGTTCCGTTCCCCGGAGGGCCGTCGGCTTCCGGCGCGTCCTGGATGCCCAGGGCCAGCCATGCCGCCACGAGCCCGGCGCCGGCCGCCGCGAGGTGGAGCAGCAGGAAGCGGGTGCCGCTGAGCGAGTCGGCCATCAGGGCGGTCAGGACGGTGATGCCGACCGCTGCGCCGATCTGCTGGAGCATGTTCATCGATCCACCGGCGATGCCGATGTGGTCGTCCCCGGCCGCCGAGGTGACCGAGTTGGCCACCGTGGGCCGGATGTAGCCGCTCCCCGCGCCGGCCAGCATCGCCCCGCTCAGGAACATGGGCAGCCAACGCTGCTGGGCACCCACACCGGCCAGCACCATGGCCACCGCGAACACCAGCATCCCGGTGACGGCAACCCGTCGGGCCCCGTGCATCGGGTCGTGGTGGCCGCCCAGGCGGGCACAGAACGCGAACGACAGGGGGCGGGGCAGCATGACCAGGCCGATGACCGTGGGTCGGAACCCCCAACGGCGTTCCAGGAGGAACGGGGCCATGACCATGGCCCCCATGTAGCCGGCCTGCAGCACGGCCTGGGCGGCGATGGGACGCGTGAAGGCCCGCCGGCGCAGGAGTTGCGGCGGTAGGAGTGGCGCCCCGGAACGGTTCTCGACGGCCACGAAGAGCCCCAGCCCGACGGGTGCGAGCACGGCGGCCACCAGCACGACCGGGTTGGTCCAGCCCCAGGCGATGCCCCGGTTGACGGCCAGCAGGAGCCCGCTGACGCCCACTCCGAGGGTGACGGCGCCCGGCACGTCGAAGCGGATGCCGGAGCGACGCGGGGTCTCGGGGGCGACGAACAACGCGGCCAGCAGGGCCAGCCCGACGGTGGCTCCCTGCACCACGAACAGGACCCGCCAGCCCAGCCATTCGATGAGCGGCCCACCGGTGACCACGCCGATGGCCGGCGACAGGGCCACCACGGCGGCCCAGATGCCCAGCGCCCGGGTCCGTTCCCGGTGGGGGAAGGTCGAGAGGATCATGGCCATGGCCGACGGACCCGATGCCGCCTTGGCCGCCTGGGCCAGCGTCCGCAGCACGATCAGCGAGGTGATGTCCCAGGCCAGCGACGTGGCCAGCGCCAGCACGGTGCCCAGCGTGAAGCTGACCAGGTAGGTGCGGCGGTGGCCGTACAGGTCGCCGATCTTGCCGACGATCGGCGTGACCACGGCGAAGGCCAGCAGCGGTGCGGCGATCACCCAGGTGATGGTGTCGTCGGCGGCTCCGAGGTCGCGGGCGATTCGGGGGAGTGAGGCCGACAGCACGGTGACCGGGTAGCTGCCGGCCGCCGTGCCGAACAGCGCGGTGATCAGGACGAGACGGCGGTAGTCCGGCCGGCGCCGGATCCGGTCCCGCACGCCAGCCAGGCCCGTTCCCGGCGTCTCATTGCTGGTCGGGTCGCTGGTCGGGTCGC
>CAYWBE010000164.1:0-1168 GCA_964456295.1 uncultured Candidatus Nemicrothrix sp. | reverse complement strand
GCTGGTCGGGTCGCTGGTCGGGTCGCGGGCCGGGTCTGGTGCCGGGGTGGGTCCGGGTTCGTCGGGATCTCCCATCCCTCCCGACCCTAGGGCTGACCCCCGGCGGGGCTCCCAGCGGACCCGGGTGGCTACGGTCACCTGCCGTGACGGATACGGAGCGGTTGCCCGGGGACGGGCCGTTGGTGGGCCTGGTGGTGAACCCGCGGTCGGGTACCGACGTGCGGCGGGCCGTGGCTGCGGCGGGAGCGGTGACCGTCGAGGACAAGGCCAACGTGGTGCGGCGGGTCGTCCTGGGGGCCCGGGAGGCCGGGGTGGACCGGTTCGTCGTGCACCACGACACCCACCGGATCGTGCAGCGGGCCACCGAGACCATGCGGGGGCTGGACCTCCACTGGCTGGGCCACGAACTGACGTTCACCGAGGAGGACACGGTGGCCGCCGTGGCGGCCATGCGGGACCTCGGCTGCCGGGTGGTCGTGGTGCTGGGCGGCGACGGGACCAACCGTGCTGCGGCGAGGGGCTGGCCCGATCTGGTGGTGGTGCCGTTGTCCACGGGGACCAACAACGCCTTCCCGGTGCTGGCCGAGGCCACGATCGCCGGAGCGGCCGCCGGCCACGTGGCCCGCGGCCTCGAGCCGGGTGACGGGGCCCCGGTGATGCATCGGGCGATGGTGGTGCGGGTCCGGCGGGACGGGGAGTCCGAGCCCGACGACCTGGCCCTCGTCGACGCGGTGGCCGTGGACGATCCGTACCTGGGGTCCTTCGAGTTGTTCGACCCGGCGAACCTGCGGGTGGCCGTGCTGTCGAGGGCCGTCCCGTCGGCCGTCGGCTTCGCCGGGGTGGGCGGCCTGGCCGAACCGGTCGCACCTGACGAGGACGCCGGCCTGCTCCTGCGCTTCGGGCCGGTGGGTGCGTGCGAGCGGGTGGTCCGGGGTCCGACGGCCCCGGGGCACTACGCCGACCTGGGGCTGGCCGAGGTTCGCCGACTCCTCCCCGGCGAGGAGGTGGCCGTCGACGGTCCGTTGCTGCTGGCCTTCGACGGTGAACGCAAGCGGCGGTTGGTGGCCGGCGAGCGGGTCCACCTGTCGGTGGTGCGTGACGGCCCGTGGGTGGTGGACGTCGCCGCGGTGATGGCCCGGGTGGCTGCCGACGGCACGTACCTGACGGC
>CAYWBE010000163.1:0-4322 GCA_964456295.1 uncultured Candidatus Nemicrothrix sp. | reverse complement strand
GTGGCGATGTGGAACGCCTCCTTGATGGTCCTCGGGATGTCCTGGGCCTCGGTGACCAGGAAGTTGTGCTTGGTGATCGACTGGGTGATGCCCGTCGTGTCGCACTCCTGGAAGGCATCGGTGCCGATCGCCGCGTACGGGACCTGGCCGGTGACCACCACCATGGGCACCGAGTCGAGGTAGGCGTCACAGAGTGGCGTGACGATGTTGGTGGCCGCCGGCCCGCTGGTCACCATGGCCACCCCGGGACGGCCGGTGGCGTGCGCGTAGCCCTCGGCCATGTGGCCTGCACCCTGTTCGTGGCGCACCAGGACGTGGCGGATCGACGAGTCGATGACCGGGTCGTAGACGGGCAGGATCGCCCCGCCGGGCAGCCCGAACATCACGTCCACCCCCTCGGCCTCGAGGGCGCGGATGAGGGCTCTGCCGCCGTCCATCTGTTCTGTGGCCATGTCTGGTCCGGATCCTCGGGGAAACTGGTGGGGAGACTCGATCGAAAAGTGGAAACGACCTCCCACTTCGGGAGGTCGAGGCACGCAACCGTGTGGGTCCGCCGTGTGGGGCGGGGCGCGTGCCTACGGCAGTACGCCTACTCCAAGGTAGGGGATCCCCGCGATCGGGGTCGCTGGGGCGGAGACGGTCTGCATGGGCCGCAATTATGCGCCGGAGGCACCCCCGACCACAACCTGCGGGCCGACCCCGGGTCGTGCAACCATTGGTCGATGCGGACCGGAGTCCAACCGGGGTCCTTCGATCCTCCGACCCTGGCCCACCTGGCCGTCGCCCACGCGGCGCTGCGCCACCACCACCTGGACCGGGTGGTGTGGACGGTGTCCCGTCGACCGCTGGGCAAGGATGCCGGCCGGACCGACGTCGACGCCCGCCTGGCCGTGCTCGCCGAGGTGGCCACCGACCACCCGTGGCTCACCGTCGCATCCACCGGTGCCCGCCTGGTGGCCGACATCGCCGAGGGCCACGACGTGGTGGTCATGGGCGCCGACAAGTGGCACCAGCTCCATGACCCGGCGTTCTACGCCGACGAGGCCGCCATGGCCGACGCGCTGGACCGCCTACCGACCTGCGCCGTGGCCCCCCGGCTCGGCCTGGAGGTCCCCGACGGGGCCCGTCTGGACGTCCCCGGTTGGGTGGGCGGCCAGTCGTCGACCGACGCCGTCCACGGCGCCCCGTGGACGGCCCTGTCCGCCGCTCGTTCCAGCGGCCTGTGGCCCGGGCTCACGCCTGGGTGACGGCGCCCTTCTCGGCCCCCTGGGCCAGGGCGGCGTACTTGGCCAGGAACCCCGAGGTGTAACGGGGCTCGAAGGGCTTCAGGTTCGCTCGACGTTCGGCCAACGTGGCGTCGTCGACCATGAGGTCGATGGTGTGGCCCACCACGTCGATCACGATGCGGTCGCCCTCGGCCACCAGGGCGATGGGTCCGCCGTCGACCGCCTCGGGGGCCACGTGGCCCACGCAGAACCCATGGGTGCCACCGGAGAACCGGCCGTCGGTGATCAGCGCCGCATCCCCACCCCGACCGGCACCCTTCATGGCACCCGTGATGGCCAGCATCTCGCGCATGCCCGGTCCGCCCTTGGGGCCCTCGTAGCGGATGACCACGATGTCGCCGCCCTCGATCTGGTCGCCGAGCACCGCGGCCATGGCCGCATCCTCACCGTCGAACACCCGGGCCCGACCCTCGAACCGGTCCACGTCGATGCCGGCCACCTTGACCACCGACCCGTGGGGGGCCAGCGAGCCGCGCAGGATGGCCAGGCCACCCACCGCGTTGATCGGATCCCCGAAGGCGTGGATGACCTCGCCGTCGGGGGCCGGGACGTCCAGCATGGCCAGGTTCTCGGCCACCGTGCGACCGGTGACGGTGATCTCGTCGGCGTGCAGCAGCCCCTCGTCGTGGAGCATCTGCATGACCACCGGGACGCCGCCGATGCGGTCGATGTCGACCATGTGGTACTTCCCGTGCGGCTTGGTGTCGGCCAGGTGCGGAACCCGGGCGGCCACCCGGTTGAAGTCCTCCAGCTCCAGTTCGACCCCGGCCTCGAAGGCGATGGCCATGAGGTGCAGCACGGCGTTGGTCGAACCCCCGAGGGCCATGACCACGGCGATGGCGTTCTCGAACGCGGCCCTGGTCATGATCTGGCGGGGACGGATCCCCTCGCGCAGCAGGTTCATCACGGCGTGACCGCTGGCGAAGGCCACGTCGGCCCGCCGACGGTCGACCGCGGCGGCCGAGGCCGAGCCGGGCAGCGACATGCCGATGGCCTCGCCCACCGACGCCATGGTGTTGGCCGTGAACATCCCGGCGCAGCTCCCGATGGTCGGACAGGCCGCGCGCTCGATGGCCAGCAGCTCGGCATCGTCGATGCCGCCCACCGCGTGGGCACCGACGGCCTCGAAGACGCTCACGATGTCCAACTTGGATCCGTCGGTGTGCTCGCCGGGCATGATCGACCCGCCGTACACGAACACCGACGGCAGGTTGATGCGGGCCGAGGCCATGAGCATCCCGGGCAGCGACTTGTCACAACCGGCGAAGCTGACGAAGGCGTCCATGCGCTCGGCGTGCATCACCGCCTCGACCGAGTCGGCGATGATCTCCCGGCTGACCAGGCTGGCCCGCATCCCCTCGTGGCCCATGGAGATGCCGTCGGACACGGCGATGGTGTTGAACTCGATGGGGAAGCCGCCGGCCTCGGAGACGCCCTCCTTGCACCGCTTGGCCAGGGCGTCCAGCGGGATGTTGCAGGGCGTGACCTCGTTCCACGACGAGGCGACGCCCACCTGGGCCTTGGAGAAGTCGTCCTCGGTCATGCCGATGGCCCGGAGCATGGCCCGGGCGGGCGCCCGGTTCGGACCGTCGGTGACCTCGTGGCTGCGGGGCTTCATCCCCCCGTGGGTGGCATCCGTCATGGGGGTGCAGGCTAGGCCCCCACCGGGGCCGGACCCCCAGTGTCGGACCCCTAAGGTCGGACAGGTGCGTTCCCAGCCCGTCCGGTCCCGACTGTCCCCCGACGGACGGGAACTCCTGGCCCTGGCCGTCCCGGCCCTCGGTGCCCTGCTGGCCGAACCGCTGTACGTGCTGGCCGACACCGCGGTGGTGGGCCGCCTGGGCACCGATCCGCTGGCCGGCCTGGGAGTGGCGTCGGGTGCCCTGCTGTTCGGCTACGGCCTGTGCGTCTTCCTGGCCTACGGCACCACGGCCGCGGTGGCCCGACTCACCGGTGCCGGCCAGGACAGACGGGCCGCCGACCAGGCCATCCAGGGCCTGTGGCTCGCTGTGGTACTCGGCACGGTGCTGGCCGTGGTCGGCACCATGGCCACCGACGCCATCGTGTCCGGCCTCGGCGCCACCGGTGCGGTCGCCGACCAGGCCGCCATCTACCTCCGGATCAGCCTGCTGGGCGCCCCGGCCATGCTGACCATGCTGGCCGGGGTGGGCTACCTGCGGGGCCGCAAGGACACCGTCCGGCCCCTCCAGGTGGCCGTGGGCACCGCGATCCTGAACCTGGCCCTGGAGCTGGTGCTGATCCTCGGCCTGGACATGGGGATCGGCGCCTCGGCGGCCGCCACCGTGGTGGCCCAGTGGACCGGGGCGGCCTGCTACCTGGCGTGGATCGGCCGCGACGTGGTCCGCCGACACGCATCGCTGGCCCCCCGGCTGGGGTCCATCACGAGGTTGCTGACGGTCAGCGCCCAACTGCTGGTCCGGAACCTCTCACTGACCGGCACGTTCCTGGTCGGCACCGCGGTGGCCACCAGGATCGGACGGGTGGACGTGGCCGCCCACCAGGTGGCCTTCCAGGTCTGGATGGTCACCGCCCTGACCATGGACGCGGTGGCCATCGCCGCCCAGGCCATGGTCGGCGAGCGTCTCGGGGCGGGCGACGCCGACGGCGCCGTGTCGATCGGTCGACGGGTCATCGCCTGGTCGGTGGGCATGGGCCTGGTCCTGGCCGTGGCGCTGGTAGCCGTCCGCGGGCCGGTGGCATCGATCTTCTCCGACGACCCCGCCGTGGTCGCCCTGGCCGGCTTCCTGCTGGTGCACGTGGCCCTGATGGCACCCCTCGGTGGGGTGGCCTTCGCCCTGGACGGCGTGCTCATCGGGGCCGGTGACCAGCGGTTCATGGCCCGGGCCATGGCCTGCGCGGCGGCCGTCGCGGTGGCCGCCATGGTGGCCGGCCGTCTGGCCGATCAGGGCATCGGCTGGCTCTGGGGAGCCATCTGGCTCTTCATGGTCGGCCGTTCACTCCTGCTGGGCCTCCGGTTCGTCGGCGACCGCTGGCAGGTGGTGGGCGCCGAACGCT
>CAYWBE010000162.1:0-4324 GCA_964456295.1 uncultured Candidatus Nemicrothrix sp. | reverse complement strand
TGAGCTCGTTGTCGAACACCACGGTGTCGGCGTCCAACGACTCGGAGACCATCCGTAGTTCCTCGACCTTGCCCTGGCCGACGTAGGTGGCCCGGTCCGGTGAGTCCCGCTGCTGGAGCACCCTGGCCACCGGATCGGCCCCCGCGGTGTCCACCAGGCGGGCCAACTCGTCCATGGAGGCCTCGGTGGCCTCGGCGTCGCCCCGACCCAGGGTGACGCCGGCCAGCACGATGCGCTCCCGGAACGTGCGGTCGATGAGGCCGGTGGCCTCGCCGCCGAACTCGCCGAATCCGCCGCGGTGGGCCTCCTCCTGACCGTCCTCCACCGGGTCCCCGGTCGGATCAACCACCGACGTCCACCTCGTGGTCGGCCATCCAGGTGGCCGGACCGGTCAGTCGGACCGATCCACCGAGGGCCACGGTGGCCGCACCTCCCGGCATGGCCACATCGACCACGTCGTCGACCAGGCCCCAGCCGTGGGCCACGTGGGCCGCTGCGCAGGCCCCGGAACCGCAGGCCTCGGTGAGTCCGGCGCCCCGCTCCCACGGCCGCAGGCGGACGGTCCTGCGGTCCTCCACGGACACCACGTGGACGTTGCATCCCACCGGAGCGAAGTAGGCCTCGATGGTCGGGCCGGCCACGGCCAGGTCCACGAGGTCGGGGTCGCCGACCCGCAGGACGAGGTGGGGGTTGCCCAGGTCCACGCTCCCCGCGTCCAGCACGTCGACGCCGGCCAGCCCCAGGTCCAGGCCATCGAAGGTGGGGCCGGGTCCCGCTCCACCCATCTCCACAGTGGCCTGAACCTCGTCTGCGGTCGGGGCACCCTCGACCACCACGCGGCGGGGCCCGGCAGCCGTGTCGACCACCACGTCGAGGTCGGCCACACCATCCCGGCGGGCCAGGGCCTGGCCGAAGCACCGCAGGCCGTTGCCGCTCACCTCGGCCCGGCTGCCATCGCTGTTGAAGAGGGTGAACACGGGCCGGCCGTCGGGGCCGGTGGTTCCGAAGACCAGGCCGTCGGCCCCGATGCCGGTGGATCGGTCGCACAGGCGGCGCGCCAGGTCGGCTCCGTCGTCGGGAACCCGGTCGCCGAGGCCGATCAGGAAGTCGTTGCCCAGGCCGTGGTGGTGGGTCAGTCGCACAGGGACAGTCTCGCCCACCCGGGGGGCTCGACAACGCCCGGTTCGCTCACCGACCGGGTATCGCCTCGTCGAAGTGCTCCAGGACGCGGTCGAGCACGGCCAGCGGGTCGTCGACCACGTCGAACCACTCGATCCGTGGGTCCCGACGGAACCACCGCTCCTGCCGGCGGGCGAACTGGCGGGTGGCCGTGACGGCATCGGCGATCGCCCCGTCCAGCGTGCACTCACCCCGGAGGTGGGCCAGCAGTTCCCGGTAGCCGAGGGCCTGGGCCGCAGACCGGGACGGCCCGCCGGGTAGGTCGGCCAGCCGGCGGACCTCGTCCAGGAACCCTTCGTCGAGTTGACGGTGGTACCGCTCGGCGATGCGACGGTCCAGGACCTCCCGGTCGACCCGGAGCCCGACCTGGGTGAACGGGGTCGGCGGATAGGCCTCCAGGCCGGGACCGAACGAGGAGAACGGCCGGCCCGAACCGATCGACACCTCCAGGGCCCGCACCACCCGGCGACGGTTGGTGGGCTCCATGCGTCCGGCGGCCAGCGGATCCAGGTCGAGGAGGCGACCGTGGAGGGCCACGGTGTCGGGTTCGGCGTCCAACTCGGCCCGAACGGCCTCCCACTGGCCGGGGATCTCCAGGTCATCGACCACGGCCCGCACGTGCAGCCCCGTCCCCCCGACCAGCACGGCCCGGCACGATCGGCCGGCGAGGTCGTCGAGGACGTCGCGGGCCGCCGACTGGAACATGGAGACCGAGAAGTCCTCGATCGGATCGACGATGTCCAGGAGGTGGACGGGAACCTCGGCCCGTTCAGCAGCCGTCGGAGCTGCCGTGCCGATGTCCATGCCACGGTAGATGGCCATGGAGTCCATGGAGACCAGTTCGGTACCCGGTCGGCGGCGGGCCACCTCGAGGGCCAGGGCCGACTTACCCGAGGCTGTGGCCCCCACCACGACGAGGTGCCCGTTGGGCTCCACTGGTCAGGCCGAGGCGACGGGGATGCGTCGACGGTGGCGGGGAGGTGCGACCACCTCGACGAGCTCGCCGTGCAGGTAGTGCGTCGCCGCGTCGGTGATCTCGACGAGGGCGTACGCCCCGGCGCGGAGGCCCTCGCCGGCCGCCAGGTGCACCAGCTTGTTCTGGCGGGTCCGTCCGGTCACCTGGTCGGGCTCCCGCTTGGCCGGTCCTTCGATCACCACCTCCTCGGTGCGACCGATGCGTGCCCGGTGGGTGATGGTGGCCGAGCGCTTCAGGACCCGCTGGAGTCGCTCGAAGCGATCCACGCAGACGTCATGGTCCACGAAGTCGTCGACCATGGACGCCGCCTCGGTGCCCTCACGGGGCGAGAACACGAAGCAGTAGGCCGAGTCGTAGCCGGCCTCGGCCACCACCTCGAGCGTCCGCTCGAAGTCGTCCTCGGTCTCGCCGGGGAAGCCCACGATGAGGTCGGTGGTGACGGCCAGGTCGTCGATGCCGGCCCGGGCGGCCGTCAGGCGCTCGAGGTACCGCTCGGCGGTGTACCCCCGGTGCATGGCCGCCAGGATCCGGTCGCTGCCCGACTGGAGGGGTAGGTGGAGGTGCTCGCAGACCTCAGGGGTCACGGCCATGGCCTCGATGGTCTCGGGGCGGAGGTCCTTGGGGTGTGGGCTGGTGAACCGGACCCGTCGGATCCCGTCGACGGCACCGGTGGCGGCCAGCAGGTCGGCGAACAGGGGGCGGGCCCGCCGGGCGGAATCGTCCACCCAGGCCTGACCGGCCTCGTAGACATCGGCCGGCCCGGCGTCCAGGGACCTCAGGCGCAGGGTCAGGTCGCGTCCGTAGGAGTTCACGTTCTGGCCGAGCAGGGTGACCTCGGTGACCCCGTCGGCGGCCAGGGTCTGGACCTCGGCCACCATCTCCCCGAACGGCCGGCTGATCTCGGGGCCTCGTACCGACGGCACGATGCAGAAGGCACAGCTGTTGTCGCACCCGATCTGGATGGTGACCCACGCCTTGTGGTCGGCATCTCGTTGGGCGGGCAGCGCCGAGGGGAAGGCGTCGGCGTCGTCGCGGACCGTCTCCTCGAGGATCTCCATGACCGGGCCGTGGGAACGGGCCTCGGCCAGGAGTTCGGCGGCCCGGTGCACGTTGTGGGTTCCGAAGACGACGTCGACATGGGCGGCCCGCTGCTGGATCTGGTCCCGGTCCTTCTGGGCGAGGCAACCTCCGACGGCCACCTGGACGTCGGGACGTTCGGCCTTCAGGGCCTTGAGGTGCCCGAGGGCCCCGTAGAGCTTGTTGTCGGCGTTCTCCCGGATGCAGCAGGTGTTCAGCACGATGACGTCGGCCTCGTCCTCCGATGCCGCCGGGACCATGCCGTCGGCTTCGAGGAGCCCGGCGATCCGCTCGCTGTCGTGCTCGTTCATCTGGCACCCGTAGGTACGTACGGCGTAGGACCGCCCGGTCGGTGACTCCACGGGAGAAAGGCTACGGCCCCGGCGCCGACCCGGCCCACGAGGGGCAGGGTGGCACCGGGGCCGCGTGGCGCCCGGAACGACCGGAGGGGTCAGTCGTCCAACGAGATGGGCAGGTCGTCCAACTCGGAGAATTCCTCGGACTCGGTGGTCGTCTCCTCGACGGCCTCCTCGGGCTCCTCGGGCTTGACCTCGCGCCAGACCCGGTCGGTGATCTCGACCATGACCTCGGGGTTGTCGGCCAGGAACTTCTTGGCGTTCTCCCGACCCTGCCCGAGCTGCTCGCCCTCGTACGTGTACCAGGCCCCGGACTTCTTCACGATGCCCAGGTCGACCCCCAGGTCGACCACCGAGCCCTCCCGGCTGATGCCCCGGCCGTACATGATGTCGAACTCGGCCTGCCGGAACGGCGGGGCGCACTTGTTCTTGACGACCTTCACCCGGGTGCGGTTGCCGACCACCTCGACGCCATCCTTGATGGCCTCGATGCGTCGGATGTCGAGCCGGACCGACGAGTAGAACTTCAGCGCCCGACCACCGGGGGTGGTCTCCGGCGAGCCGAACATCACGCCGATCTTCTCCCGTAGCTGGTTGATGAAGACGCAGATCGTCTTGGACTTGTTCAGGTTCGAGGTCAGCTTGCGCAGGGCCTGGGACATCAGGCGGGCCTGCAGGCCCACGTGGCTGTCGCCCATCTCGCCCTCGATCTCGGCCCGGGGGGTCAGGGCGGCCA
>CAYWBE010000161.1:0-4388 GCA_964456295.1 uncultured Candidatus Nemicrothrix sp. | reverse complement strand
TCGTACTTGAACTTCCCGTAGTCCATGATCCGGCACACCGGCGGATCGGCCTTGTCGGCCACCTCCACCAGGTCCAGACCCAGGTCCAGGGCCTTGTCCAGGGCGTCAGGTAGGGACTGGATCCCCAACTGCTCGCCGTCAGGCGAGACCAGCCGGACCTGTCGGGCCCGGATGCGGTCGTTGATTCGCGGTTCCTGATTCGTCGGTGCTGCTATCGGTCGTCACTCCTGTGTGTCACGCAGGCTCTCGCTCCTCGTGAGGGGATGGGCGGTGGCACCCGACGGGACCGGCCGGACCGGGGCGATGACCCCGGAAAAGCCGAAACGGCGGGCGCCGGAAAGCCGACACCCGCCGGAGACGACGGCCGTCGGACCCGCGGGCACATGCCCCGGGAAGCCGGACGACTCGTCGATCAGACGAGATGAGGACCCGGACCCGCTTGACGCGTGCCGGGTGGGGGTGGACCCCGCTTTCCATCTGGTTGTGAGCCGTAGGCTACCGGTCCCGGAACCTCCCGGCACCCGACGCCCCCAACCGGCAACAGGAGCGAACCCGATGAGCAGCCTCTGGACACCCGGTGGAGAACATCCGGTCGACCCGTCGGGCGCCGAACCGGCAGGAAGCCCTGCGGGAACCGCCCCGACCGGGGAGTTCGACGCCGCCGAGGCCATGAACCCCGAGGAGCGCCAGCAGGCCGAGGAGATGGCCCGCGAGATGGCCGCCGTCCAGGAGCAGATCGCCTCGGCGCCGGCAGCCGTGGTGGTGGCCAACCACCTCATGGGCTTCTACGAACTTGCCGCCATCCACCTCTCCCAGCAGCCGCCGAACATGGGCGAGGCATCGGTGGCCATCGACGCCCTCGGAGCGGTCGTCGAGAAGCTCCCCGGCCGCCTGGGCGAGGCCGAGGCCACCATGCGCGACGCCCTCCACCAGATCCGGCTGGCCTACGTGTCCGTCGAGAAGGCCCTCCGGGACGCCGCTGACGACGCGGAGCCCGACGAGTCGGAGTGAACCCCGTCGGCTGAACCGGGCCCGATGGCCCCCCGGGAGCCTCGGGTCAGTGGACGATCTTGGAGAGCGGCAACTCGATGATGTCGGTGGCCCCGCCGTCGCGTAGCGCCGGGATGAGCACGTTGATCTCCGACTTGGCCACCACCGTCTCCACGGCGAAGCCCGAGCCGCCGTACAGCTCGTTGACCGTCGGGGACTTCATCGACGGGATCAGGTCGATCACCGCGGCGAGGCGGTCCCCCGGCACGTTCATCTTGACCAGGACCTTGCCCCGAGCCTCCAACGTGCCCTGCAGCAACCGGTGGATCTGCTCCATGGCGTGACGCTTGTCCGGATCGGCGTAGGCCTCCGCATTGGCCACCAGCTCCGTGTAGCTGGTCAGGATGGTGTCGATGACCTTCAGCCCGGCAGCCCGGATGGCCCGGCCGGTCTCGGTGATGTCGACCACCACGTCCACGATGTCGGGGACCTTGGCCTCGGTCGCCCCGTAGGAGAGCCGGATGTCGGCCTCGACCCCGTGATCGGCGAAGAACCGACGGGTCAGCTCCGGGTACTCGCTGGACACCCGCACCCCGGCCGGCAGGTCGGCCACCGATTCCACGGCCGAATCGCCGGGAACGGCCACCACGATGCGTACCGGTCGGGCCGTGGCCTTGGAGTAGTGGAGTTCGCCGAGGGACACCACCTCGCTGCCCGTCTCCTCGATCCAGTCCCGCCCGGTGATGCCCAGGTCGAACAGGCCGTCGGCCACGTAGGTGGGGATCTCCTGGGGTCGCAGGATCCGGACGTCGTCGACCCGCGGGTCGTCGATGGTCGCCCGGTAGTCGACCGATGAACTGCGGCGCACCCCGAGGTCGGCACCCTCGAACAGTTCGAGGGTGGCCTTCTCGAGGGAACCCTTGGGGAGGACCAGCTTCAGCACGCCACGAACCTATCGGGCGACCCTGCCGGCTCGACCGGGAATAACGCCCCACCCATGGCCAGCGCGGTCCACCGGGTCAGGCGTCGGGCACCATCTCGATGCGCAGGTCGGCCCCGAGACGACGCACGTCGACGAACCGACCACGCCACGCCTCGGCCATGGTGGCCACACCGCTCCCGGCCAGCAGCGGCCGACCGTCGTCTCCTCCCAGCAGGGCCGGCGCCACGTAGGCCACCACCCGGTCGACCAGCCCCTCGCGGTGGAACCGCCCGGCCACCTCGGCGCCTCCCTCCACCAGGAGTTGCAGCACGCCCTCCGACCCCAGACGGTCCAGGAGGGCCTCCAGGTCGCCATGGTGCTCCTCGGCGGGTAGCACCTTCGCCCCGACGGGAATGGCCCCCAGGACGATCCGGCGGGGGTCGGTCGCCCCCATGTCGCCGGCCCCGGGCCAGTCACGTACGTCCAACCGGGGGTCGTCGGCCCGCACGGTTCCCGACCCCACGCAGACCGCATCGCTCTCGGCCCGCATCCGGTGGACGTCGGCCCGGGCCTCGGGGCCGGTGATCCACCGACTTGTCCCGTCGGGGGCGGCGATACGGCCGTCGACCGTGGTGGCCATCTTCAACACGACCTGCGGCCGACCGGTCCGACGATGGTGCAGGTAGGGGGCCAACTGCTCGGCCACCTCGTCGGCCCGCAGCCCGACCACCACGTCGATGCCCGCCTCCCGGAGGCGGGCCACGCCCCGACCGGCCACCTGCGGGTCGGGATCCTCGACGGCCACCACCACACGGGCCACGCCGGCGGCCACGATGGCCTCGGTGCACGGACCGGTCCGACCCTGGTGGTGGCAGGGCTCCAGGGTGGTGACCAGGGTGGCGCCCTCGATCGACCCACCGTTGGCGGCGGCCGCCTCGTCCATGGCCACCCGTTCGGCGTGGGCGCCCCCGGGAGGCATGGTGGCGCCGGTGCCCACGACCCGGCCGTCGACCACGACCACCGACCCCACCCACGGATTGGGCGACGTACGACAGCGGGCAGTGGCCGCCGCCCCGATGGCGGCATCCATGGCGGCCTCCATGGCGGCGCCGGTCACGGCTGGTCCCCCGACGGGTGGGGGTCGGCGTTGTCGACCATCAGGCGCACCGCGTGGGGCACCACGTCGGCCACCGCCTCCAGGCACTCCACGCATCCCCGGGCCGAACCCGGGGTGTTCACGACCAGGGCGGTGTCCAGGGTGCCGGCCACCCCCCTGGACAGGCGTCCCAACGGGTTCACGAGGCGCATGGCCTCGGCCAGACCGGGGGCCCGGCGGTCCACGACGGCCAGCGTGCCCTCCGGGGTCAGGTCCCTGGGGCCGAACCCGGTCCCACCGGTGGTCACGATCAGGCCATGGAAGCCAGCGGCCAACCGGCGCAGGGTGGCGGCCACCTCGTCGGCCCCATCGGCGGTCACCGCGGTGTCGGCCACGTGCCAGCCCTGCTCCGCGCAGAAGGCGACCAGTGCAGCACCCGACCGGTCCTCCCGGACCCCGTGCACCACGCCGTCCGAGACCGTCAGGACCTTCACGGAGAGCACGTCGTCACCGGTGGCGGCCATCCCGTCCCGATCGTGCCCGTGGTCGTGTCCGGCCATTCCCGGACGTTACCGGAGGCCCCACCGGGGGCCCGATCCCAACGACCCGATCCCGGTGGCGGGACTACCCTCGGTCGATGGCCCGACCCATCGATACCGACGCACTGGGCGGGTACGAGATCACCGAGTTCTCCCACGGGGGCACCACCCGGACCGTGCTGCGGACCGGCTCCGGACCAGCGGTCATCGTCATGGCCGAGATCCCCGGCATCACCCCACGGGTGGCCGACTTCGGCCGTCGGGTGGCGGCCATCGGCTGCACCGCGGTCCTCCCCTCGCTGTTCGGAACTCCGGGACGCCGCCCCCGGCCCATCTACAACATGCGGACCCTGGCCGGCGGTTGCGTGTCACGGGAGTTCACGGCCTTCCTCCGGCGGAGGACCTCGCCGGTCACCGACTGGCTGAGGGCGCTGGCCGCCTTCGAACACGGCCGGTGCGGCGGGCCCGGCGTCGGGGCGGTCGGGATGTGCTTCACCGGCGGTTTCGCCCTCGGGATGATGGTCGACGAGCGGATGCTGGCCCCGGTGCTCAGCCAACCCAGCCTGCCGTTGCCCATCGGCGCCCGGGGGAAGCGGTCGATCGGACTCTCCAAGGGGGACCTCGAGGTGGTGGCCGAACGGGTCGACTCGGGAACCTGCGTCCTGGGACTGCGGTTCAGCGAGGACGGGATGGCGCCCGCCGAACGGTTCGCCCGGCTGGCCGAGGAGTTCGGCGAGGGCTTCATCGGCGTGGAGATCGACTCGTCGCCCGGCAACCCCCACCGGATCTCCAAGCGGGCCCACTCGGTACTGACCGACGAACTGGTCGACGAACCGGGCCA
>CAYWBE010000160.1:0-4412 GCA_964456295.1 uncultured Candidatus Nemicrothrix sp. | reverse complement strand
CTGACGGCATGGAACTGACGGCATGGAACTGACGGCAGGGACCTGACGGCGTGGAGTTGAAGGTGTGCCGGTTCGAGCAGGTGGGTTCGACGGGGGTGATCCTGTTGTCGCGCCCTGAGCGCCGCAACGCCTGGACGGGCCGCATGCACACCGAGTACCGGTGGCTGCTCGAACGGGCCGAGGCCGACGACGCCGTACGGGTCATCGTGGTCACCGGCGACCCCGACGGCGGAGCGTTCTGCGTGGGAGCCGACGCCCGGGCGCTCGACGGCCACGCAGAACGGGGCGCCTACGACCCCGGGACCGACGACGACATCCCCACCCCCGGGTTCGGCGTGGACCCGGCGTTCGACGCCGACTTCGCCTACCACTTCGGCCTCCGGACGCCGGTGGTGGCGGCCATCAACGGTGCGGCAGCCGGCATCGGGCTGGTGCTGGCCTGCTTCGCCGACCTCCGGTTCGCCGTACCGGGCGCCAAGCTGACCACCGCCCACGGCAAGTTGGCCCTGCCCGCCGAGTACGGGCTGTCATGGCTGCTGCCCCGCATCATCGGCGTGGGTCGGGCCAACGACCTGCTCCTCACCAGCCGGGTGGTGACCACCGACGAGGCCCACGGCATGGGGCTGGTCAACGGCCTGTTCGACGACGTGCTGGCCGGCACCCTGGCCTGGGTGGACGAGTTCCTCGGGCCGGTGGCCCGATCCAGCCTGGCCGCCACCCGACAGCAGGTCTACCTGGACCTCCACCGTGACGCCGCGACCTCGGTGGCCGACTCGCTGGCCCGCCTGGATGCCCACATGGGCTCGGCCGACTACCTGGAGGGCACCCGGGCCCTCACCGAGAAGCGGCGGCCCGAGTTCGACTGACCATCACCGTCGGGCGCCCGCCGGGGCGCCCGGTCGATCAGCTGTCGCCGGCGGCGAAGATCTCGGCGATCGATGCGTCCAGTGCGGCGTCGAACTCGCCGGCCGACTGACCCTCGTCGAGGTCCTCGACCAGTGCCCGCGAGAAGCTGGCCACCATGCCGCGGTTGCGGAACAGGCGGGCGTTGGCCTCCTCACGCGAGTAACCGCCCGACAGGGCCACCACCTTGAGCACCCGGGGATCCTCGACGAGCGGTCGGTAGAGGTCCTCCACCTCGGGCAGGGTCAACTTGAACATGACCTGGTGCCCGTCGGGCACCGAGTCCAGGCCGGCGGTCAGGGCAGCCAGCAGCTGGTCCTCGGCCTCGGCCTTGGACGGACTGTGGATGTCGACCTCGGGCTCGAGGATGGGCATCAGGCCGGAAGCCAGGATGCGGTTGCCCTCGCTGAACTGCTGGGCGGCGATGGCACCGACACCGGACTCGCCGGCCTCCTTGACCACCGAGCGCATCTTGGTACCGAAGACGCCCTTGGCCACGCCCCTGCCGCACAGGTCCTCGAGGTCCGGGTTGGGCTTCATGAGCTGCACGCCGTCGGCCACGTCGGCCAGGCCCTTGTCGACCTTGAGGAACGGCACCACGCCCTTGGCATCCCACAGGTACTCAGCGGTGGGGTGCCCCTCCACCTCGCGGTCCATGGTCATCTCGAAGAGGATGGCCCCCATCACCCGGTCGCCCCCGAAGCTGGCGCTGGTCATGATCCGGGTCCTCATGGCATGGATCAGGTCGAACATCTCGTCGTCACTGGACCAGGCGTCCTGGGTCACGCCGTACTTGGCCAGGGCGCCGGGCGAACTGCCCCCGCTCTGGTCCAGGGCGGCGATGAAGCCCCGGTGGGCTCGGACCGCTTCGAGTTGGGTCTGGTTGATGGTCGACATCCCTCTTGCACTTTCTCCGTCTGGTCTCTGTTCGATCTCTCCCGAAGGTGCCCGGCGCCTCAGGCGCCGGCCTCCGGGTTCCGGTCGGCGACGACGATCCCGTCGTCATCGGCCCACAACCACGCGCCGGGCACCAGGTCCACGCCCGCCACGGTGACCGGGACGTCCCGATCGCCGGCGCCTCGCTTCACACTCTTGCGGGGGCACGTCCCGCGGGCACGGATGCCCACCGGTGCCTCCCGGAGCTCGGCGGCGTCGCGGACGCACCCGTCCACCACGATGCCCGCCCAGCCGTTGTCGGCAGCCAGTATGCCAAGGTTCCCCCCCACGAGGGCGCACCGATCCGATCCTCCACCGGCCACCACCAGCACCCGGCCGTCACCCGACTCCTCGAGGGCGTCGCGCACCAGCGAGTTGTCCTCGAAGACCGACAACGTGGACACCGGACCGTCAAAGGCCGCTACTCCCCCATAGGACGCGAAGCCACCGGCCAGCACCTGCACCGCGTCACCGTGGTCGTCGCAGAGGTCGGCCGTGGGCCTCACCGTCGGGTCAACTCCCGCCGATGAACTCGTAGAGGCGGTCCTTCGGGCGACCTACGGTGGCCACCAGCGGACCGTTCCCGGCCAGGTCTCCCCGGACGAGGATCGGGCGCTGGAGAAGCGCCTTGCGTCGGGCCAGCAGCTCGACCACCGCGTCGACGTCGCCCACGTAGTCGCCTTCGACCAACTCCAGCTTCTTGAACTGCGAGTCCTTTCGGACCAGGTCCTCCACGGGGTCGGTCAGCCCGTCGGCGATGCGCCGCAACAGGGCCTCGTCGGGCGGCTCCTTCATGTAGAGCACGACATCCGCGTCCACCCCCAGCTCCTCGGCGACCGCCAAGGCGTTCTTGGAGGCATGTCAATGGGGGTTGTGCAGGACGGTGAGGTCTGCCACGGGTGCTCCTGTCGTATGGCTGGTTCGGTCGGTCGGGCGGGGTCAGCCGAGGTGCTCGATGTGGGCCCGGAGGTGGGTGCCCGCCTCGTCGGTCCATCCCCGGGAGCGGGCGAAGTCGAACATCCCCGAGAACCCCTCGTCCCACGAGTCGTCGGTCCGGCCCGAGAGCCAGTGTCGGATGGCCGCTTCGGCGATCCAGAGGTGGTCGCCGTCGGCCCGGGTGCCCTCGCCCATGGTGGCGGCGAGGGCCTCGCTGGTGAACCCGGCCGACGTCTCGACGTGGAAGTCGGTGAACACGTCGTGCTCGTCGATCCGGACGTCGCCGGCCGCGTCGACCCGGATGATCATCGGTCCATCCACCGCCCGGTCGCCATCAGGATCGCCCCTAGAAGCCGCGCCACACGGGGTCGCGGCGTTCGCGGAAGCTGGCGATGCCCTCGGCGGAATCCACGGTGCCGTTGTTGAGCTCCACGGCCCACGCCTCGTTGTCCTCCAGCGTGCGTCGATCGACGTCCAGCGACCGGTTCACCAGCCACTTGGTCAGCATGAGGCTCCGGGTCGGCCCGCTGGCCAGGCGTTCGGCCCATTCGGTGACCGCTTCGACCAACTGGTCGCCGGGCACGACCCTGTTGCAGAGGCCGAGGGAGAGCGCCCGCTCGGCGGTGATGTCCTCGGCGAAGAACATGAGCTCCTTGGCCTTCTGGAGCCCCACCAACCGGGGCAGGATCCAGGCCCCCAGCCCGTCGGGAACCAGGCCCCGGCGGGCGAACACCTCGATGAGCTTGGCGTTGTCGGCCATGACCACCAGGTCACAGCACAGTGCCAGGTGGGCGCCCACGCCGGCCGCCGTGCCATTCACCGCGGCGATCACCGGCAGCTCGCTGTCCAGGATGGCCGGCATCAACTTGAGTTGGCCCTCGAGCATCATGCGTCGGGACTCTCCGACGGCCAACGGCGGTGCGTCGTCGGGTCGGGGGGCGAACTCGCGACCGACGCTGATGTCGGCGCCCGGGCAGAACAGCTTCCGACCGGCCGCCGTGATGACGATGGCCCGGGCCTCGAATCGCCCGTTGCAACCGTTGATCAGACCGGCCATCCGGTCCCGCATCTCGGGCGACAGGGCGTTGCCCTTGTCGGGGTTGTCGATGGTGATCCATGCCACCTGGTTCCGGATCTCGAACCGGACCAGTTCCTCGGCGGCCGGCGCCGGGGGACTCTCTTCGGGGTTCTCGTCGGGGCTCATCGCCGCCGACGGTAGTCGTCGCGCCCCCCGAGCGCGACGACGGGCCGGCTCCCGGGGGAACCGGCCCGCTGTCAGGTCGGACTGTCTGGTCTGACGACCGGCTCAGACGGCGTCAGCACCACGCTCCCCGGTCCGGATGCGGACCAGGTTGCCGACGTCGGTCACCCAGACCTTGCCGTCGCCGATCTTCTCAGTGCGGGCGGCGGCCACGATGGCGTCCACCACCTGGTCGGCCACTCCATCGTCGACCACGACCTCGACCCTGGTCTTGGGGGTGAACAGCACCTTGTACTCGGTGCCCCGGTAGGTCTCGCTGTGCCCACCCTGCCGGCCGAAGCCCTGGACCTCGCTGACCGTCATGCCCTGTACGCCCAGGGTGGCGAGGCCGTCCTTCACGTCGTCGAGCTTGAAGGGCTTGATGACCGCCGTGACC
>CAYWBE010000159.1:0-4417 GCA_964456295.1 uncultured Candidatus Nemicrothrix sp. | reverse complement strand
GCCGACCTGGTCTTCGTCGGTACGTGGGTCGACGGCCTGATCCTGTTCGGCCACCGGCCCGGCGACACCGGCAAGGTCCGCCAGATCCCCAAGTTGTGGGACAAGACGGTGGCAGCGTTCATGACCCACGCGGTGAACCCCGGCAACGCGGCGGACAAGTTGTCGGCCGTCCTGGAGGGACACGGTGCCACGGTGGTGGCGGCCCGGTCGTTGAACCGTCGTCGCCTCGACGACGAGGCCCCGGCGTTCGCCGCCGAGGTCCTGGCCTCCGTCGGCGCACCGATCTGAAGCCACGGGCCTGACCGGCCGGCACCGCCAGCCGGCCAGGGTCAGCCCACCTGGCCCCGCTGGCCCAGGGGACGCCAGCCGCTGGTCGACCGGAGCCCGTCGACGGTGAACACCGCCAGGCCCAGCCACACCAGCACGAACCCGACCAGGCGACCCCCGCCGAACGGCTCGTCGTAGGCCACCACCCCCAGCAGGAAGTTGGTGGACGGCGACAGGTACTGGATCACCCCGATCACCGACAGGGGCACCCGCTGGACGGCACCGGCGAAGCACAGCAGCGGCACTGCGGTGAACAGGCCACTTCCCAGGAGCACCACGTACTCCGAGCCCGACGCCGAGGCCAGCGCATCGTCGCCGCCGGCCAGCCGACTCCCCAGGAACGCCAGGACCAGGGGCAGCATCACCGTCAGCTCAATGGCCAACATGTCCAACGGTGGCCGGTCCACCGTCTTCTTGATGAGCCCGTAGACGCCGAACGTGGCAGCCAGGAACAACGACACCCACGGCAGGCGACCCATGTCGACGGTCAACCACGTCACGCTGGCCGCCCCGAGGGCCACGGCCGCCCACTGGGACCGGCGGAGGCGTTCACCGACCACCACCACGCCCAGCACCACGCTGACCAGCGGCGTGATGAAGTACCCGAGGCTGCCCTCGACCACCCGGTCGTTGGTGACCGCCCACACCCAGACCAGCCAGTTCGAACCGATGAGTACCCCGGCCATGGCCTCCAACAGGAGGGTCCGGGGCTCGCGGGCCGCGGTGCGCACCGCCCGTAGGGATCGGCGGACCACGTGGATCACGAAGACGGTCACGAACGTCCAGAGGGCGCGGTGGCCCAGCATGTCCAGGGCCGGAATGTCCGAGCCCAGCCGCCAGAAGGCTGGCGACAGACCCCACATGACCTGGGCGCACACGATCAGTACCAGGCCCCGCCGCATCGGCCCAGTCTCGCCACCACACGGCGACCCGACCAACCCGGTTCCCGGGTCAGCCGTCCGAAGGTGCCGACCGGTACGGTCGGTCGGATGCGGATCGGGCTGCTGCGGTGCGACGACATCTTCGAAGAGCTGCGCCCCGAGTACGGCGGCTACCTGCAGTTGTTCGAGAACCTCTTCACGGCCGCCGACGCCGCCGTGGACGGAACCGGCGATCCGGTCGAGTTGGTGGACGTCCCGGTGTACCAGGGCACGTTCCCGGAGGGACCCGACGACCACGACGCCTGGCTGATCACCGGTTCGGTGCGGGGCGCCTATGAGGACGAGCCGTGGATCTCATCGCTGCTCGACCTGATCCGCGACCTGGATGATGCACGGACCCCCACCCTCGGGGTCTGCTTCGGCCATCAGGCCATCGCCCAGGCCCTCGGTGGGCGGGTGGAACGGGTCACGACGTGGGGACTGGGCAACCGCCCGGCGCTGATCACCAGCCGCGAGCCGTGGATGGACCCGGGCCACGACGAGGTCGGGGTGTTCTACTGCCACCGAGACCAGGTTCTCGAGATGCCCGCCAGGGGCCGGGTGGTGGCCACCGCCGAGCACTGCCCGGTGGCCGCCCTGGCCATCGACGACCACATGCTGGGCATCCAGGCCCACCCCGAGTTCGACCCCCGCTACGCCGACGTGCTCTACCGGGGACGGTTCACCCGGAACAGCCCGGACGGGGTGCTGGACGACGCCCTGTCCACGCTGGACGCGCCGCTCCACCGGGTCGACGTGGCGTCGTGGATGCTGCGCTTCGTCCGCGGCACCTGACCACCCCGCCAGGTCGGTGGCCTAGTCGCCCGAGGGGTGGCCCACCACCTCGACGGGACGGGTCACCACGAAGGACAGGGCGGCCATCACGACGGCCATGCCGACAGCCTGCTGGCCCACCAGCCGCTCACCGACCAGCCACCAGGCGTACAGGGGAGCCACCGCGGTGAACAACAGGCTGATGAGGCTCATCTGGGTCAGGGTCACGTGTCCGTGGGCGAAGTTGGTCAGCAGGTGCCCGGTGCCGGGAAGGACGGCCATGGCCACCACCAGGCCCCAGTCTCCGCCCGACGGGAGGGCCACGCCGCCCTCGGCCACCACGGCGAAGGGCGCCAGGGCCAGCGCGGCCACCACGGTGAGCGCCAGTTGGTAGTTGGTGGAGTCCAGTTCGGCCCGGGCCCGCTTGGATGCCACGTAGTAGGCGGCGTAGAGGAGCGTCATGACGACGGCCAACATGTCGCCGGACCACGTGGCGACGCCGGTGCCCCCCGACCCGGCCATGGCCACCACCACCCCGCCGAAGGCAACCACCGCACCGACGTAGACGGACCGGTGGGGGCGCTCGCCGAACAGGCGGTGTCCGACGGCGATCAGTAGGACGGGCTGCAACGAGGCGATGACCACCGCGTTGACGGCGCTGGTCCGGCGCATCGTCAGGATGAAGAACACCAGGTTGACGGCGAAGAGCACACCCCCCACGGCGGAGCGGCGAAGGTCGGCCCAGCGGAGACGGTGGCCGACCAGGAGGAGGACGGCGGCGTAGAGGACCGCCGCGAAGGCCAGGCGCCAGAAGACGAAGGCCATCTCCTCCATCTGGACCTTCTTGACGATGCTGGGCCCGACGGCCATGAAGGCCACCGCACCGACGGCGGCCGCCCGCCCCACGACCACCCGGTTGTGCATGCGGGGGACCCTTTCACCCCCGGCACCCGAACCCCGCGTCGGGCCGACTCAGTTCAGGGAGCGCTCCATCGCCTCGTCCTGCACGGCCTGCAGGGAACCGGTCAGGCCCTCGGTCCAGGAACGCAACGCGCTGCGGGCGCCCTTCGGCTCTGGTGGATCGATGGGGGGGCCGACCACCAGCCGCACCCTGGTCGGCCGCGGGAACCGCGCTCCGGTGGGAAGGGACTCGCCGGTACCGGCGATGCCGACGGGAACCACCCGGGACTGCGTCTTGGCAGCCAGCCACGCCGTCCCGTCGAACAGTTCGCCGATGGCCCTTCCCTCATGACGCTTTCCCTCCGGGAAGACCAGCAGGACGTTCCCGTCGTTCAACAGTTCACGGGCGATTCGCATCGACTCGCGGTCGGCGGTGTCCCGGTGGACCGGGAAGGCCCCCAGGGAGGCGATCACCCAGGCCAGTGGCCGGATCTTGAACAGGCTCTCCTTGGCCAGGGCCCGGAGACGGCGCCGCATCAACGGCGACAGCATCAACGAGTCGAGGTTCGACCGGTGGACGGGGGCCAGGATGACCGGCCCATCGGTCGGGATGTGGTGTCGTCCCTCGGTCCGGGTCCGGAAGTAGGGCCACAGCAGGAGCCGGACGAGGCCCCGGATGGTGCCGTAGACCAGCGGTGCCGTCCACGCGGCGTTGGTCCGACGGGCGCGCTCCTGACGTTGCGCGGCGTCCATCGGGGCGAGCGTCAGCGCTGGGCGATGCGGGCGCTCAGCACGTCGCGAAGGCTGACCATGCCCAGGAGTTCGCCGTCGGCCTCCACCGGGAGGTGCCGGTAGCCGCGGCTCAGCATCAGGCCCGCCGCCTCCTCGCTGTCGAGTTCGGGCGCCGCCGTGTCGGGGTCCGGCGTCATCCACTGGTCCACCCGGGACGCCCGCAGGTCGTCCTCATCCGCAGCGGCCCGGAGCACGTCGCGTTCGGTGAGGATGCCCAGCAGCATCCGCCCCTGGACCACGACCACCGAACCGAAGCCACCCCGGACCATCACCCGGGCGGCGTCGCTGATCGTCGAATCGGGCGGCAGGGTGACCACCTCGCCGGTCATCACCTCGGAGAGGGCGACCATCAGCCGCTCCCCCCGACCTCGTCGACCTCCCGGTCGGCCCGGGCCTCGGCCGGAACCTCCAGGTCCAGGTTCAGGGTGCGCCAGAGGTTGCCGGCCCACACGCTGGTGTGGGGCCACTCCCGCCAGAAGGCCTGGAGCACCGCCGGATCCATCTCGGCGGCCGCCTCGGCGGGTGTCTGGTCGCGGGCCAACGCGTCCAGGGCGTCGACCACGGCCAGCAGGCGTACTGACGGACTCTCGGCCACCGGTCCTCCACGACTCACGGACGATCGGCATCTCCGTCGTCCGCCCGTCGATCATCCCCCGAATCGGGCGTCTCGGCAAACGGACCGGCCTGAACCTCGTGGTCCAGCA
>CAYWBE010000158.1:0-4427 GCA_964456295.1 uncultured Candidatus Nemicrothrix sp. | reverse complement strand
GAACTGGTCTGTACCGACACTCGTTGCGCCGGAACGGAGGCGAAGTGTACCGGGAGGCCCGCGTGATCAGTCCCGACGACGCGACCCGTCCGACCCCCGACCCGTCCCGGTCAGGTCATCCAGCGAGAGGTTGCCGGCCATGAACCCATGAGCCTCGTCGATCAGCTCGGGAACGACGACGGCGGCCACCCGCTGCAGCAGGGGTCGACAGGAGGGAGGCCGATCGGCCCGGAACAGGCGGATCTCCCGAAGGACGTCCGGATGGGCCAGCAGGCCGTCGTGGTGGAAGCCCCCCGTCCCGATCACCACCTCGGTGGCACCCGGCAGCCGGGACCGGGTGGCCGGGACGATCAGATCAGCGGTGGCCGCAATGGTCAACACCTCCAAGCCGTCGGGCACCTCGACGGCCAGCCCACCGGCGAGGTCCCCGACCACCGGCCTCCCTCCCGGCAGGCCGACCAGGCGGCTCAGGGCACCGACCCCCGGGACGTCGTCCGCCTCGTCCAGAAGGTCGGCGAGGGCCAGGCCACCGTGGGGACTGGAGAACGTCACGACGCGGAGGGCCGGCGGATCGCTGTGGCCCATGAGGTCGACCGCCGCCGTCACGGCCACCAGGCCACCGAGGGAGTGCCCGTAGACCTCGATGACGTCGGCCGGGCGGAGGTCACCGAGTGCGACGACCAGGTCGGCCAGCAGGGCCGCACTGTCGGCCACCGACCGCCGGGTCGACTCCTCGTCGTGGGTGGTCACCCGCACCGGCGTCAACCAGGACACGGCGTCCAGTGCCGGATCGGGGGCCCGCCCCCCGTCGTAGGAGAACCGGACCACGTCGATGGCGTCGAACCCCAGGGACGACAGGTCAAGGGCGTGGAAGGCCACGGGGTCGGGTCCAGTGTCCAGGCCACCGACCAGAACCGCCAGACGCGGACCATCTACCGGCCCGGGCCGGACCGCATCGGGGGTGCAGGCCATCCCTCCCACCACCGCCCGGGCCAGCCGGAGGCCGACGAGGATCAGTTCGTCAGAGTCCACGAAGGCCCGCATGGCCGTCCATGCAGCCCGATGGGCCACCTGGACGGCCACCACCGTGACGAAGCGCGCCGCATCACCCAGGCGGTCGACCGCCCACCTCCCGGTCCGGTCGGCCCAGTGCCCGAACTCCTCCAGCAGGGACCGTTCGTGGAGCGAACGCAGGACCCGGGCCGCGTCGGTGACCGCGGGGTCGTGATGGGGAACCAGTTGGGCCACCCACCGGGCGGTCGCATCGAGCACCGATGACGGATCCAGATACCGACCTGCGCCATCCCGGATGCTGAAGTGGAACCGCCCGTGGGACCGGCCGACCACGGTTCCGGCCCCGATCGGGGCTCCCTGGACCACCTCCACCTCGGCCAGGAAGGCATAGGTGGTCCGGAGCCCGTCGGGGTGCTGCACGGTGACGTGCCGTGCCGCCCCCACCGACCCGGCGAACAGCACGACCCCGGGGGCCGAGACGGTGACCGGGTCGCCCCCACCGGTGACGTACTCGTGGCCACGGTTGCCGGGGTCCCATTCGGAGGCCGGTGCCCTGAACCCGTCGACCAGACGACCACGGGTCGGCGCCTGGTGGGTGGCTCCGGTGACGGGGTCGGCGGCGGGGTCGGTGTCGGCAGTCGCCGATCCGGGCACGAGCAGGGTCGACCAGACGACGAGTACGACGAGGGACGACGCGGAGCGGACGACGGCAGTTCGGAGCACGGTTCCTCCCGGCTTGGTGGTGGTCACGGGAACGCGTGGTTCCGAGCAGGTCCGGAGGCCTCCGGGGCGACGATCAGACGGAGTCGGTCCGTCGCTCCAGGAAGCCCCTCACCTCGTCGACCATCCCGAGGCGGCGGAGTTCCGCTACGGCGACGCCCAGTCGGATCGGCGACAGGCCGGCCCGGGCCGCCAGGGCGTCGAGGTGGACGGGCTCCCAGCCCAGTGCCGCCAGCACCGTCGCCGCATCGCCACCCACCTCGGTGCCCGCCGATGGAGCTTCGCTGACCGGAGGAGGTCCCGGTGAACGCCCACCGAGGGCGAGGGCGCAGAGAACGTCGGCCACCCCGCAGACCGGTGCAGCACCCTCGGCCAACAGCCGGTTGCTGCCCGCCGAAGCCGGGCTTCGGATCGGCCCCGGGACGACCATGACCGGTCGGTCGCGTTCCAACGCCGCGGCGACCGTGTGGAGCGAACCACCCTCGGCATGGGACTCCACCACCACCAGGACGTCGGCCAGACCGGCCACGATCCGGTTCCGGGCCGGAAAGCACCAGCGGGTGGGGCCGGCTCCCGGCGGCATCTCGGTGATGACCTGCCCGGCATCCACCACTCGCTCCCAGAGCCCCCGGTTGCCCGGCGGGTAGACCACGTCCAGGCCGGTACCCACCACCGCCACCGGAGGGGCACCACCATCGGCGAGGCCGCCATCCAGGGCACCGAGGTGGGCTGCTGCGTCGATGCCCAGCGCCAGGCCGGAGACCACGACCACCCCGGCAGCGGCCAGGTCCCGACCCAGTTGGGTGGCCACGCCACGCCCGTATCCGGTGCACCGTCGCGTCCCCACGACGGCCACCCGGGGCCGGTCCCCGGCCGACGCTGCACCGTCGAGGACCGGTCGGCCAGCCGAGAACAACAGGACCGGTGGCTCAGGATCGTGGATGAGGCAGGCGGGGTACCCCGGCGCCCCGTGGGCCGCCACGCTGAATCCGGCCGCCTCGATGGCCCCCCAGACCTCTGCCACCGGACGGTGCCGGGCCGCCCCCATCCAGAGGACGCGGAGCCGTTCAGCCTGTGCCCCCAACCGGTGCCGGACCATCACCGGCAGACGGCCGGTCACCACCAGGTCCCAGGCCGCCTCCGGGCCGCCTCCGTCCAACAACGCACGGAGCCGGGCCGGCCCCATCTCCGGCAGGGCGGTCAGGGCAGCCAGGTGGGCTTCCGGTGACGGCGAGCGGGCGCCGGCCCGGTCACCGGACATGGGGCCCATCCATCCGGAAGGGGTCGATCCGGAGGCTGAGTGCGGTCTCGACCAGGTCGCCGGCCAACGGTCCGTCCCGCTGCTCCAGGTCCCCGATGGTCAGGGCCACCCCCCTGACCCGGCTGAGCCCCCGGGCACTCAGCCGGCCGGCATGGAGTTCGGCCTCCAGGAGCCGAACCGAGGCGGGACCGAGGGGGGCCGCCTCCTCCAGGGCCGCCGGACCGAGGGCCGCATTGGCCGGGACTCCACGGGCCGCCGCCCGGAGCCGAGCCCCGACCACGCGGTCGCGCACGGCGGCCGATGACTCGCCCGGACCACCGCCCAGCAGGTCGGCCGGATCGGGACGGTTCACCCCCACCCGGAGGTCGAAGCGGTCCAGCAACGGTCCGGAGATCCGTCGCACGTACCGGAATCGGACGGCGGCCGGGCAGCGGCATCCTCCGGGTGCCGCCGACCCACCACACGGGCAGGGGTTCATGGCGGCCACCAGCAGCACCCGGGCCGGGTACTCCGCCGACGCGCCCGCACGACTCACCCGCACCGTGCCGTCCTCCAGTGGTTGGCGCAGCGTGTCCAGCACGTGGGGGGAGAACTCTCCCAACTCGTCGAGGAACAGGACCCCTCCGTGGGCGAGGCTCACCTCGCCGGGGGTCATCGTCCCGCTCCCACCACCCACCATGGCCACCGCCGACGCGCCGTGGTGGGGCGCCCTCCACGGAGGGCGACGAACCAACCCGCCTGCAGGCAACGCATCCCCGGCCGAGGAGTGGATCCGGGTCGCCTCCAACGCCTGCCCGGGACCCAGGTCGGGGAGGATCCCAGGAAGTCGCCGGGCCAACATGCTCTTGCCGGCTCCCGGTGGGCCGACGAGCAGCAGGTGGTGGGCACCCGCCGCGGCAACCTCGAGGGCGAACCGGACGATCCGTTGCCCCCGGACGTCGGCCAGGTCCGGCCCTCCCCCGTGGGCCGGCCCGGGAACCTCCACGTCGTCACCCAGCCAGGGCCCATCCCCCCGGAGGGCCAGCACCAGCGAGCGGAGGTCCGCGGTGGACCGGACCCGACGCGACCCGATGAGTGCCGCTTCAGCGCGGTTCTCCGGCGGAACGACGACCCCGGACACCACCAGCGCGTCGACCAGTGGAAGCGCCCCGGGCACCGGACGCAGCGAACCGTCGAGGCCCAGCTCTCCGAGGAAGGCCGTGTCGACCACCGCCGACGGGTCCAACTCCTCGCACGCCACGAGGAGGCCGATGGCGATGGCCAGGTCGAGGACCGATCCGGCCTTGGGTACGCCGGTCGGAGCCAGGTTGACGGTGACCCTCCGGGCGGGCCACGGCAGGCCGCAGGACTCCAGGGCGGCACGTACCCGGTCACGAGCCTCCCGGCAGGACGCGTCGGGCAGGCCGACCACGGTGAACGCCGGCAGGCCGTT
>CAYWBE010000157.1:0-4456 GCA_964456295.1 uncultured Candidatus Nemicrothrix sp. | reverse complement strand
CTCGGCCACCCGCTGTTCGAAGAGCGCGGCGCCGCTGCCCAGGCGGGCCCGGGCCCCGCCGGGTGACAGGTGCCGGACCACCGGATCGACCAGGTCGCGGACGGCCTGCTGGGCATCGGCCTTCGTGGCGAACGGGTTGCCGGCCAGTGGGTTGGCCCGGGGATCAGCCACCGTCGTCTCCTCTCCCTACGTCCAGCCAGGTGCGAAGCGTGGCGGCGTCGGCGGCCAGTTGCCCCGGGTCGTCGTCCCGCACGTACTCGAGGAAGGCCCAGCGGTCGCGGCCGGCCGCGGCCCATGGGCCGTCGTCGGGCACCGCAGCCAGCGCCGGTTCCCAGAGGGAGGCTCCGTCGGCGAGCGGGTACCGATCGGTGAAGCCGGTCCCCCACTGGTACACGTGCAGGTGGGAGAGCAGACCGGCGACCCGGACGAGCTCGGCCACGGCCTCGGCGTCGTCGAGGGACACCAGCGGCTGCCAGTAGGTGAACAGGCCCGGGTGGTCCACCTCGGCCAGCACGGCGAGGGTGGATGCCGCGGTCTCGGTCAACGTCCCCACGTGGTACTCGAGTGAGGTCGTCAGGCCCCGGGCGTCGACGAGGGCCGCCGCCTCGGCCACGCCGGCCACCACGGCGGCCCGCTCGTCGGCCGGGGCGTCCGGCCCGGTGCCGTACGGGGTCCAGATCCTGACGTTGGCCACGCCGAGGGCCAGCGCCGTGTCGGCCACCCGTTCGACCTCGTCGCGGGGAGTCTGCCCGGCCTGCACATAGCTGCCGTAGGAGGGGCAGGCCAGGTCGGCCTCCCGACACCGGTCAGCCACCCGGGCCGCCTCGGCTTCGTCCCCGGCCGGGACGTGTACGTCACTGCCCCACTCGACTCCTGCCAGGCCACAGTTCGCCGCCAGCGCGACGACCTCGTCGACCTCCAACTGGCGGAAGGTGATCGAACAGAGCCCGGGCCGGATCATGCGGGCCTCATGCGATGCGGTCCAGGTCGGCCCGGATGACCGGGTGGAGTGGCGGTTCACCGGCCACGAAGCGTTCCACCTCGGTGACGGCCAGGTTGCCCAGACGGGTCACCTCGGTGCCGAGTGATCCGGCGATGTGCGGGGTCAGGACCGCACCCTCGTGGTCGTACAACGGCGAGTCGGCGGGCAGCGGCTCGGGGTCCGGCGTGTCGATGAAGGCCCGCAGGCGCCCGGACGCCACCTCGATGGTCAGGGCGTCGGTGTCGACGAGGCCCCCCCGGGCGGTGTTGACGAGCCACGCCCCGTCGCGCATCCGGGCCAGCTGGGCGGCACCGATCATCCCCCGGGTGTCGTCCAGGAGCGGGGCGTGCAGGGACACCAGATCCGACGAGGCCAGGAGTTCATCAAGGTCGACCAGGCGGGCGCCGTGGGACTCCATCTCGGAGAGGTACGGGTCTCCGTCCAGGTACGGGTCGGCCACCAGGACGTCGACGTCCAGGGTCCGGAGCCGTTCGATGACCAGGCGGCCGATGGACGAGGCACCGACCACCCCGATGGTCCGGCCCCGGGTGCCCATCCGGGCGTGGTCGACCACCGCCTCCCGTCCCCGGACGGCACGGTGGCGGTCCCGGACGGCGAACGCGTCCTTGAGGGCCAGCACCACGACGGCGAAGGTGAACTCGGCCACCGGCACGGCGTTGGCCGCGGCCGCCGAGGTGACCACGATCCCGCGCTCCCACAGGGCGTCGGTCACCAGGGGTCGGACGGTGCCCGCCGCGTGGGCCACCAGGCGGAGTTCGGGCAGGGCGTCGAGCACCCCGGCGTCCAGGCGGGGACAACCCCACCCGGTGACCAGGACCTCCACGGCCGCCGGCAGCTCACCGGGCGTGGCCACCGCTCCCGGAACGACCAGGTCGACCACCGCGTCCAGACGGTCCCGGGCGTCAGACTCGAACACCAGGGCCTCGAGGCCGGGACCCATCAGGAGGGCGGCCCGGGGCCGGGAGGGAACGGTCGACACGGGACCCATGGTCACCCACCGGCCCCGGGCCCACCAAACCCCTCCCCGCTTGCCGAGTAATCAAAGGTTTGACTAGATTGGTGCCATGCGAACCCTTGAGAGTCATGTCTGCGGAACCTGGCAGACCCCCACCACCGAGGGCACCGTCACCCGGCACGCCGTCACCGGTGCACCGGTGGCCACCGTGTCCAGCACCGGGATCGACCTCGGGGCGGCCGTGACCCACGCCCGCGACGTGGGCGGACCCGCCCTGCGGGCGATGTCGTTCCACGAGCGGGCCGCCCTGCTCAAGGCCGTGGGCCTCCACCTGATGGCCGAGAAGGATTCCCTGTACGCGCTGTCCACGGCCACCGGCGCCACCCGGGCCGACTCGTGGGTCGACATCGAGGGCGGGGCCGGGGTCCTGCTGGGCTACGCATCCAAGGGTCGACGCGAACTGCCCGACGGCACCGTGCTGCTGGACGGCGAGCCCGAGGCCCTGGCCCGCGACGGCTCCTTCATGGCTGCCCACGTGGCCACGTCCCGGCACGGTGTGGCCGTCCAGGTCAACGCCTTCAACTTCCCGGTGTGGGGGGCGCTCGAGAAGCTGGCTCCGGCACTACTGGCCGGGGTCCCCACCATCATCAAGCCGGCCACACCGACCGCCTTCCTCACCGAGGCCATGGTCCGTCTCGTCGTCCAGTCCGACCTGCTCCCCGACGGTGCCCTCCAACTGGTGTGCGGCAGCGTCACCGGCCTGTTCGACCACCTGGACGGCCAGGACCACGTGGCGTTCACCGGTTCGGCCGACACGGCCACCGTCCTACGGTCCCACCCCACGCTGGTCGCCCGCTCGGTCCGCTTCAACGCCGAGGCCGACTCGCTCAACGCAGCCATCCTCGGCACGGCGGCCACCCCGGGCACCGCCGAGTTCGACCTGTTCGCCGCCGAGGTGGTCCGGGAGATGACCGTCAAGGCGGGCCAGAAGTGCACGGCCATCCGCCGGGCGCTGGTCCCCTCCTCGCAACTGGACGCCGTGGCCGACGCCCTGGCCGACGCACTGGGTGAGGTCCGGGTCGGCGACCCGGCCGACGACGCCACCACCATGGGCGCACTCGTGGGCACCGCCCAGCGCGACGAGGTCCGGGATGCCGTGACGGCCCTCCGATCGGCCACCGACGTGGTGGTCGACGCCTGCGCCTTCCACGACGTGGACCCTGACGTGGGTGCGTTCCTGGCCCCCACCCTCCTGCGGGCCACCGATCCCGAAGCCCGGACCGTGCACGCCACCGAGGCCTTCGGCCCGGTGTGCACGCTGGTCGGCTACGACGGCCCCGACGACGCGGTCCGCCTGACCGCCCTGGGTGCCGGGAGCCTGGTGGCCTCGGTGGTCACCCCCGACGTGGCCGAAGCCGCCGCCCTGACCATCGGCATCGCCGCCCACCACGGCCGGGTCCACGTGCTGGACGCCACCACAGCGGCCACCTCCACCGGCCACGGGTCGCCCTTGCCCACCCTGGTCCACGGCGGCCCCGGACGGGCCGGCGGCGGCGAGGAGATGGGCGGTCTCCGGGGCATCCGCCACCACATGCAGACCACCGCCGTACAGGGCTCACCCGACGTGCTCACCGCGGTGACCGGCCAGTGGATGCCCGGCGCCACCCGCCACGTCGACCGCGGCCACCCGTTCAAGCTGCACTTCGACGACCTGGACGTGGGCACGGCCATCCGCACCGACAGCCGCACCGTCACCCTGGACGACATCGAGGGCTTCGCCGACAGCACCGGCGACCACTTCTACGCCCACATGGACGAGGTCGCCGCGGCGGCCAGCCCCATCTTCGGCGGCCGGGTGGCCCACGGCTACCTGGTGCTGTCGCTGGCCGCCGGACTGTTCGTCTGGCCCGACCCGGGGCCGGTGCTGGCCAACTACGGGGTCGACCGGTGCCGGTTCGCCAAGCCCACCTACCCGGGAGACACCCTCACCGTCTGGCTGACCGCCAAGCGCAGGACCCTGCGGGCCGGCGCCGGCTACGGCGAGGTGGCCTGGGACGCCCAGGTCGTGAACCAGGACGACGAGGTGGTGGCCGCCTACGACGTGCTGACCATGGTGGCCAACCGCCCGGGCGTGAACGGCGCCCCCGAGGAGGGGGTGTCCTGATGGGTCGCACCTGGTCGTCCATGGACGAGTTCGAGGCGTTCCTCGATGACGGCGGCATCGTCGAGGTGGACGACGACATGCCCGACGCCTACCGGCAGGCCGTGTTCGCCTTCATCGAGATGCACGCCAACTCCGAGCTGATGGGTGGCCTCACCGAGCGCGACTGGATCCCACGCACGCCGGGGCTGCGCCACAAGATGGCCGTCCTGGCCAAGACCCAGGACGAGATCGGCCACGGCCACCTCCTGTACATGGTGGCCGCCGACATGGAACTCAAGACCCGCCGGGAGATGCTCGAGGACCTGTTCGCCGGGAAGTCCAAGTTCCACAACGT
>CAYWBE010000156.1:0-4457 GCA_964456295.1 uncultured Candidatus Nemicrothrix sp. | reverse complement strand
CTCGGTTGCTGCTGTCTCGGTTGCTGCTGTCTCGGTTGCTGCTCCTGGGGGCCCTCGTGTCGGTCGGATGTACGGGATCGACGGGGGGCGACGGTCACCACGACCACGATCACGGCGGTGGCGCCGGACGGTACGTGGTCGACCCCGCCGAGGTGACGGTGGACGTCGTCAGCCGGGTGGAGGTGCGGGACGGCACGGTGGTGGGTGGCGTGCCGAGGTTCGAGGTGCCGGTCGGCGGGGTGGTGGCGGTGACGGTCGTCGCCGATACGGCTGATCAGGTGCACCTGCACGTCTATGACGTGGTGGCTGACGTGGGCCCGGGGGTGGCCGCCGAACTGGTGGTCCGTGCCGAGGTTCCGGGTGTGTTCGAGGCCGAACTCCACGGTTCGGGGCTCCGGGTGTTCGAACTCGAGGTCTCGTGACCGGGGTGCTGACCCTGGCCCACGGGGTGGGTGGTCGGACCGACCTGCCGCTGTCGGCATGGCAGGCCGGCTGGTCGGCCGCCGTGGCGTTGGTCCTCTCCTTCGTCGCCCTGGGGTTGGCGTGGCACCGCCCCCGACTCCGCGGGCTGGCTGCCGGGAGGCCGCTGGGTGGGTGGTCGTCGTGGAGGCCGGTGGCGGTCGTGGTGCGAGGTGTCGCGGCCGTCGGCGTGGTGGTCGTGGTGAGCGCAGGCCTGTTCGGGGTGGACGACGTGGCCGCCAACCTCATGCCGGTCTCGGTGTACGTGGCCTTCTGGGTGGCCGTACCGCTGCTGGTGGTGCTGGCCGGCCCCTGGTGGCCCGCCGTCAGCCCGTGGGAGGGCCTGTTCCGGCTGGTCGACCGGACCGGTGCCGGTCGGGCTGGTGGGGTGCCGGTCGGGATGCGGGACGGCCGGCTGGCCGCGGTCCCGGTTGCCGGGTTTCTGTGGCTGGAGCTTGTGTACCACGACGGGGCACGGCCCAGGGTGCTGGGCTGGGCGGCGCTCGTCTACACGGTGGTGCTGGTCGGGGTGGCCCTGAGGTGGGGGACCGCGGCGGCCCGTCGGATGGAGGGCTTCGGGGTGTTGTTCGGGCTGCTGGCCCGACTGTCGCCGATCGGCCGCTCACCCGGGACCGGTCGCCCGGTGCTGCGGCTGCCGCTGGTGGGTGCATCGGTGGACGACCTGCACCCGTCGGAGGTGGCGCTCCTGCTGGTGGTGCTCGGAGGGACGGCCTTCGACGGGGTGTCGCGGACCCGGTTCTGGGGCGACGTCTCGGACGGGCATGTGGGTTGGGCCGGTACCGGGGTGGGCACTCTGGGGCTGGTCTGGGTGACGGCCGTGGTGGCGGTGGCCTGGTACCTGGCGTCACGGGCCGGTGACCGCCTGACCGGTGGGTCGGGGTTCTCGGCCCGCTTCGGACATTCGCTGCTGCCCATCGTGCTCGGCTACCACGTGGCCCACTACTTCTCGTTGCTGGTTCTCGAGGGCCAGCTGTTCGGGATTCGGGCCTCGGATCCCTATGGGCGCGGGTGGGACCTGTTCGGGACGGCCGGCGACGCGGTGGACTGGACCAGGGTCTCGACGGGCACCGTGGGGTGGGTGCAGCTCGGGGCGATCGTGGCCGGCCATCTGGGTGGGGTCCTCCTGGCCCATGACCGGTCTGTCGAATCGTGGCGCCCGGCGACCGCCCTGCGGAGCCAGTACCCGCTGCTGGTCGTGATGGTGGCCTACACGGTGGCCGGCCTGGTGCTCATGACGGGGTGACCCACCCCTTGCCCTGATCGAACAGGTGTTCGATACTGGGGTGATGCCCCGAGCCTTTCCCGCGGCCCTTCCCCGGAGCCTGCTGGCCGAACCCGATCCCTTCGACGACCTGCCTCCGGGGGAGCGTCCGCCTCCGGGTGGTGATCCCGTGGGTCCCGGTAGGCCGGGTCCGGGGTTGCGGTCCGTGCCCGCGTTGGACGAGGTGGCCCGACGGGCCCGTCCCACCACGTTGGCCGTCGACCGGAACCTCCCGGTGCTGGAGGTCCTGGCCGGCCTGCTCCCCGATGGCCTCCGACGGGGAGCCACCGTGGGGGTGTCGGGTACCGGTGCCCGGTCGATGGTGCTGGCCCTGGTGGCCCGGGCCACCCAGACCGGTTCGTGGGTCGCCGTGGTGGGCGTCGGCGACCTGGGCCTGGCGGCGGCGTTCGAGTCGGGGGTGGCCCTGGAACGGCTGGTGATGGTGGACGCCCCCGATCCCGACCGGTGGGCCGTGGTGGTGGGTGCCCTGGTGGGAGCCATCGACCTGGTGCTGGTGGCACCCGGGCACCGGCCGTCGACCGGTGATGCCCGGCGACTGTCGGCCCGTTGTCGGGAACGGGGGTCCGTCCTGGCCTGCCTGCTTCCGGAGGACCCGTCTCCAGATGGCCCGTCTCCGCAGGGCTGGCCGGGGCGTCTCGACCTGTGGTTCTCGGTGGCCGGGGCGACCTGGTCGGGTCCGGACGCCGGTCCGGCCGGGGAACTGGCCCGCCTCCGGTCCCGACGGGTGGAGGTGTCGGTCGGCGGCCGGGGCCTTCCGCCGGCGGGACGGAGCGACGTGCTGTTCCTTCCCGGCCCACATGGCGCACCCGCCCGGTCATGACCGGCCTCCGTTGACCGCCACCCGGACCCTGGTGGTGGCCTGTCCCGACTGGCCCCTCACCGCGTTGGACGTGGACCCGGATGAACCGGCCCTGGTGCTCGGGGCGGGGCGGGTGGTGGCGGCCACCGGCCCGGCCCGGGCGGTGGGGGTGGAGCGGGGGCAGCGTCAGCGTGAGGCCCAGTTCCTCTGTCCGGAGGTCCGGGTGCTGGCCCGTGATGAGTCCCGGGAGGCCCGGAGGTTCGAGGCGGTGGCCTCGGCGCTGGGGGCGGTCACCCCGTGGGTGGAGGTCCGACGCCCCGGGCGGTGTTCGTTCGGGGTGCGGGGTCCGGTCCGCCTGTTCGGGGGGGAGGGGGCCCTGGTCCGCCACACCGCCGAGGTGGTGGCCGTCGCCGTCCGGGGGGTGGGCGTCGGCCGGCACCCGGGGTGCAGGATCGGGGTGGCTGACGGGGCGTTCGCCGCCGGGCTGGCGGCCCGGGCCGCCGGGACGGCCCCGGAGGGGGCGGTGATCGTGCCTGTGGGAGCGAGTCCGGAATTCCTGGCCCCTCTTCCGGTCGAGGTCCTGACCGGGTCGCCGGCCGGTCCGGGAGCGGGGCTGGTCGACGTTCTGGTCAGGTTGGGCCTGACCACCCTGGGTTCCTTCGCCGCGCTTCCGGCGGCCGACGTATCGGCCCGGTTCGGCAGCGATGGCCTTGACGCCCACCGTCTGGCCTCGGGGGTCGACGACCGCCCGACGGGTCACCGTCCGGCCCCGCCGGACCTGGCGGTGTCGGTGCCCTTCGACCCGCCGGTGGACCGGGTGGATCGGGCCGCCTTCGCCGCCCGGTCGGCGGCCGAGGCCCTCCACGACCGGCTCTCGGCGAGGGGGATGGCCTGCACGCGGCTGGTGGTCGAGGCCGAGACCGAGCATGGGGAACGGGTGTCCCGCCGGTGGCGCGACGAGGGGGTGCTGGGTCCGTCGGCGGTGGTCGACCGGGTGCGATGGCAGTTGGAGGGTTGGTTGCATGGCCCACCGGCGGTCCGTCCGACCGCGGGCATCGTCCTCCTGGTGCTGGTCCCCGACGAGGTGGTCCCGGCGGTGGGGCGCCAACTGGGGTTCTGGGGTGGGGCCTCGGCGGCCGACGGGCGGGCCGGACGGGCATGCGCCCGGGTGGTCGGGCTCCTGGGTCCCGGATCGGTACGGGTCCCCGAGTGGCGGGGTGGCCGTGACCCCGGTGGCCGGGTGGCCCTGGTGCCGTTCATCGGGCCGTCCGGGTCGGCCGGTTCACCGGCCCGGGTCGGGCCGCCGGAGGAGGAGGGGGCGCCGCCCTGGCCGGGGGCCCTTCCGGAGCCGTCCCCGGCGGCCGTCCACGCCGAGCCGGTGGCCGTCGACGTGGTGGACGCCGGAGGGGTCCGGGTGTCGGTGGACGGGAGGGGGGTGCTCTCGGCGTCGCCGGCCCGTCTGGTCGTTCCGGGGTCGGATCGGGAGACGGGATGGAAGGTCACGGCCTGGGCGGGGCCGTGGCCGGCGGACGAACGTTGGTGGGACCCGGCCCGTCACCGTCGGGTCAGGTTCCAGATGGTGACCGAGGACGGCACGGCACGCCTGGTGGTCCTGTCCGCCGGCCGGTGGGCGGTGGTCGCCACCTATGACTAGGGGGAGCCACCAGTGGCTGGGGACGGGGCTGAGGGGTAGGTTTCCCGGCCACGACCACGGAGGACAGGAGCGGACGTGGCAGGGGACCCGGAGGAACCAGCGCGGGAGGAAATGGACTGGCCGATCTACGGCACGGCGGTCCGCGAGCTGGCCCGCATGGTGGCCGACGACGGCTACCGACCCGACATGATCCTGTCCATCGCCCGTGGAGGCCTGTTCGTGGCCGGTTCACTGGGCTACGC
>CAYWBE010000155.1:0-4469 GCA_964456295.1 uncultured Candidatus Nemicrothrix sp. | reverse complement strand
CCCATGTTGCAGATGGTGGCCTTGCCGGTGGCCGACAGGCTGCGGGCTCCGGGGCCGAAGTACTCGACGATGGCGCCGGTGCCGCCATTCACGGTGAGGATGTCGGCCACCTTCAGGATCACGTCCTTGGGGGCCGCCCAGCCGTTGAGCTCACCGGTCAGGTGCACGCCGATCAACTTCGGCCAGCGCACGTTCCACGGAAAGCCCGTCATGACGTCGACGGCGTCGGCGCCACCCACTCCCACGGCGACCATGCCGGTGCCGCCCGCGTTGGGGGTGTGGCTGTCGGTGCCGATCATCATTCCGCCGGGGAAGGCGTACTGCTCGAGCACCACCTGGTGGATGATCCCCGAGCCGGGCTTCCAGAAGCCGGCGCCGTAGCGGGCGCACACCGAGGCCAGGAAGTCGTAGACCTCGCGGTTGCCGTCCACGGCGGCCATCAGGTCGCGCTTGCCGTCGTCCCGGGCCTCGATGAGGTGGTCGCAGTGGGTGGTCGTCGGCACCTGGACCTCGTCGAGGCCGGCCGTCATGAACTGCAGCCAGGCCATCTGGGCCGTGGCGTCCTGCATGGCCACCCGGTCGGGCCGCAGGTCGACGTAGGAGACGCCCCGCTCGAGGCCGGCGTTCTCCGGGTCGTCGAGGTGGTTGACCAGCACCTTCTCGGCGAGCGTGAGGGCCCGACCGAGGCGGCGGCGGCCGATGGCCACCCGCTCGTCGAGGGTGCCGTAGACCCCCTGGATCAACTCGATGGGGGTGGATGCGGCGACGGCCATGGGGGACTCTCCTGGGCGGGGCGTGCCCCACGGGCACGCGATCTTCTCGAGATGTTCCCGAGGCTACCGGTGGGGGTCGGCGCCCCTTCCGGCCGCGTCCCCGAAGGAACGCGGATCTTCGGACGGACGGGGGTTGGTCAGATCTTCGGCCAGCGGCGGCGACGCCGGCGGGACCGGCGGTCCCGGTCGCCGAGGGCCCAGGCCCGCCGCCATGCCCCGATGTCGGGACCGGTGAGTCCCGGCGAGGTACCGGCATGGGCCCTGATCCGGGCCTGGTACCAGTCCGACGTGGCCTCGTCGCCGAGGGCGGCCACCGCGGCCTGCAGGCGGGCGGCGAATGCCCGGGCGTTCTCGCGGTGGCCGGCGGTCAGCGGGTCGCCGAAGGTCACCGTGGTGCGCGACGGTCGGGGGAGGGTGCGACCCTTTCGCAGGATCCGACCTGTTCCCTGCAGGTGGATGGGGACCACGGGCACGTCGCAGCGGATGGCCAGGTAGGCGGCGCCGCCCCGGAACTCCTGGCCCCACCCGTCGGGGCTCCGACCGCCCTCGGGGTACAGGAGCATCGACCAACCGTCGTCGATGAGGTCGCGGGCCATGTCGGCCGACTTCCGACCCACCTTGGTGCGCTCGATGGGCACGGCACCGATGGCCAGTGCCGAGACGGCCCCCGACACCCGGTTGCCGAAGAAGTAGTCGGCGGCCGCACCGACCACGATCCGGTGCCGCCACGGTTCGGGGATGGACGTCAGCAGCAGCGGCGTGTCGGCATGGCTGTGGTGGTTGGCCACGAACACCACGGGTCCGTCCACGTCGTCGAGCCGGTCCAGGCCCCGACGGGCCGGCGAGGCCAGCACGGCCATGGTGGGGCGCATCACCGACTCGAGGATGGCCGCCCGGGCCACGCGGGCCGGGTAGCGACGCGCCCACGACGTGTCGTAGTCCGCGCCCAGCGATCGGCGCGGACGGGCCGGCTCGATCCCGGTGGGCACAGGCGCGGCACGCCACGGGAAGCCGAGGCCGCCGGCCATCGATCGGACCCGGGCCACCGAACGGCGTACGGAGCTCATGGGAGCAGGACCATCGGAACGGACACCGGTCAGGTCACGTCCGCCATCAGGATGGGCGGGTTCTTCATGTGGGTGATGGTGGGCTGCGGGCCGACCACGTCAGACGCCATCTCGAGGGCGTCCTGCAGGGTGGACGCTGCCTGGAAGCCCATGCGTCGCACGGCGGCCGGATCGCCGCCCACGATGATGACCCGGCCCAGGTGCTGCAGGGCGTGGCTGCCCCAGTACCACATGTAGAACGGGTGGACGCCGTGGTAGGCGTACGAGTTGCGGTACAGGTGGATGTACCACTCGTCCTCGGCGAACTGCTTCTCGTACTTCCGCTCGATCTCGATGGGGTCGGTGGTGTCGGCCAGGACCTGCTCGAAGAAGTCGATGTAGCTCGGGTGGTGGACCGGGTTGAACTCCCACGGGGTGGGGTGGCTCATGATGAGCACGCCGCCCTCCCGGACCAGTGGCCGGCCCCGGTACAGGTTGAAGAAGTATCCGAGCCCGAGGCACATCACGAGGATCGGGTTCATGATCGAGTTCACGTTGTACGGGCAGATGTAGGGCAGGCCCATGGTCAGCACGTCGGTCTGCCCCTCGACGGGCACGAGCTGCTGGCGGTACACGTTCTCGGTGGTGACCTCGTGGACGGCCTCCACCTCGCCGGCCTGCACCGAGGTCAGGGCGTACGGCGCCTGCCACGACGAGAAGACCTTCCGCTTGGCCTTCGTCGGCATGACCTCCAGGCCGGCCTTCATGCCCAGGAACTGCATGCGGTCCCGCGTCGACCACTCCCATTCCCGCTTCTGGAGGAGGGCCAGGGGACCCTCACGGCCGAACGTGTCGTTGTTGACCGTCGTCTCGATCTGGAAGATCTTCACGCCAGCGTCCCGGACGACCTTGCCCATCCGCCAGTTGGAGGCATGCAGGGCGGAGTTCTCGCGGTCCATGAAGGACCGGGAGTTGCGCATGGTGTGGACGTTGTGATGGTGGCGCAGCCCGGTGTAGCCGGACAGGCCGGTCGCCGTGGACTTGTGGCCGCCGTCCATGGCCACCAGGTTGATGTTCACGTAGACCAGCAGGTCGCTCTCGGCGGCCCGACGGCTGAACTGGACGTCCTCGCCGTGCGGGGTCTCGCCGAGGACCACCATGCCGTCGGGGTCCTCGGCATCGTGGTTGTAGAGGCGTCCGTCGGGGGCGAAGGCGTCGTAGACGCGGTCGCCCACCGCGTGGCGCAGCTCGTCCTCGGTCATACGTCGGTGGATGGCCAGTGCGGCGATGAGGTGGACGTCGTCGACGCCAGCTGCCGCAGCGAGGTCCAGCACGGCCTCGATGACCCGCTGGCGGATGTCGGGTCGCCGCATCGGGGGTAGGGGAAGCGAGATGTCGTCGAAGGCGATGGTGAGCTTCATGCCGGGCCTGAGCAGGGCGGACAGGGGCTCGGACTCGCCGATCGGGTTCTCCAGGGCGTGGCGGATGGCGCCGTCGGGATCGGCCAGGCCTTCGAGTGGTTCGGCCGGGTAGATGACCCGGGAGCGGCCGGGGGGCAGCTTCTCGAGGCGGAAGCCCTCACCGTGGTGGAACACGATGGGTGGGCTGTTGCGGTCGACGTCGAGGACGAAGCCGGGGCGGGGGGCGAGGTGTCCGGTCATGCGGGGTATCCAGTCATGCGGGGTGTCCAGTCACGAGAGGCGCTCCTTCTCGTCGCGCAGGTCGAAGGCGATCTTGGTGGCTCCCCGACGTCCGGCCGAGGCCGCGTGCTCGAGGGCGTCCCGGTAGCGGGACAGGGGATAGGTGGCGGTGACCAGCGAGCCGAGGCCGGCGTCGGCCACCAGCTCGGCGGCCAGGTCGAAGGTCCGGCGCCGGGTTCCGTCGGGCAGGGTCTCGGTGCCGTAGGTGTAGGCGCCGACCAGGGTGATCTCCCGGTGCCAGAGCGGGGTCAGCTCCAGTGAGACCTCGGCGGGCATGCCGACCAGCACGATGCGGCCCCGGGGACGGACGATGGCCAGGGCATCGGTGAGGCTGGCCGAGGAGCCGACACAGTCGACGACCACGTCGGCGCCGCCGGTGAGGCGGTCCACCACCCCCTCGGTCGGGCCCCCTCCCGGGGATCGGAGGTCGAGGTCGGACACGCCGATGGCCCGGCTGCCGGTGATGCGCCGGACGGCCCGTCGGATTTCGCCGGGGGACACCACGTGGTCGGCACCCAGGGCGACGGCCTGGCGGCGTTGTTCGGGGTAGCGGGCGGTGGCCACCACCGTGCCGGGGGAGGCATGGGCCCGGAGTGCGGCCAGGGTGACCAGCCCGAGGGTCCCGGCACCCAGCACGGCGACCACGCCGCCGTCGGGCACCTCGGCGGCCAGGGCGGCGTGCACGCCGCAGGCCGTGGGCTCGACCATGACGGCCGCCTCGTCGTCGAGGCCGTCGGCCACCGGGTGGAGTTGCGTCGGGTGGGCGCTGAACGCGGTGGCCCAGCCGCCGCCCGTGTCGTGGCACGACCCGGTCTGGATGCCGGGTTCGAGGTCGCCGAACGAGGTGTGTTCGCAGTTGCCGAGGTGCCCGTCCGAACATGGCCGACACGTGGGATCGAGGTTGCGGCTGACGCAGCCCAGGACCGGTTCGAGGACCACCCGGGTGCCGT
>CAYWBE010000154.1:0-4507 GCA_964456295.1 uncultured Candidatus Nemicrothrix sp. | reverse complement strand
CCGGCATGGAGGGCGTAGAGCATCGAGATGGGCGCCGTGTGGTGGTAGGCGCGGGCGCCGCCACCGGTCACGTAGTTGGCGATCATGGCGAAGTCGAGGTACCAGGACTGCGACTTCTCGACGAAGCCGTCGATGGCGGCCTGGGACACGGTGACCGGCGAGAGGCCGGGCGGCACGCCGAGGCACTTCTGGGTGCCGCTGTAGGCCAGGTCCACGCCCCAGGCGTCGATCTCCAGCGGGATGCCACCGAGGGAGGTGACGCAGTCGACCAGCAGGAGGGCGTCGCCCTTGCCGGCCCCGATGGGGGCGATGTCGTTGCGGACGCCGGTCGACGTCTCGGCATGCACCACGGCGATGACCTTGGGCGACGGGTGGGCGTCCAGCAGGGCCTGCGGATCGATGGCCGTCCCCCACTCGGCGTCGACCCGGACGACCTCGGCGCCGCAGCGGGCGGCCACGTCGCACATGCGCTCGCCGAAGACGCCGTTGACGCCGACCACGACCACGTCGCCGGGGCCCAGCACGTTGACGAACGTGGCCTCCATGCCGGCTGAACCGGTGGCCGAGACGGGGAAGGTCAGCGGGTTGGCCGTGCGGAACACCTCCCGGAGGCGTTCGTTGGTCTCGTCCAGGAGGGCGATGAAGTCCGGGTCGAGGTGGCCCAGGACCGGTCGGCCGAAGGCCTCCATGACCTCCGGGTACGGGTTCCCGGGGCCGGGACCCATGAGGATGCGATCTGCGTGCGACATGCCGTCCATCTTACTGAATAGATCACTACTGGTGGGAAAGTTCTCCCCTGTGGGGAAATATTCCGGACCTCAGAGCACGACCACCCTGGGCCTCAAGGGAGTTGCGACGCCACCAGCCCGTCCAGGATGTCGGATTCGGACACCAGGCACTCGTCGAAGCCGAACTGGCGCATCACCTTCACCAGGATCGACAGGCCGCCCACGATCACGTCGGCCCGGGCCTCCTCCATGCCGGGATTGGCCATGCGCTCGTCGCGGTCCTCGGTGGCCAGCGTGCGGAAGACGTCCTCCACCGCCTCCTTGGAGAGGCGGAAGTGGTGGATGCGGTCACGGTCGTAGGTGGCCAGGCCGATCTCCACGGCAGCCGCGCACGACACCGTGCCGGCCAGGCCGACCAGGGTCCGGGCGTCAGCCACCCCCGGCACCTCGAGGGCCACCTCGTCGAGGTGGGCCTCGGTGACCGACAGGCAGGCCACCAGCTCCTCGGGGCGGGCCGGGTCGTGTTCGATCCACTGCTCGGTGAGGCGGACACAGCCGATGTCGCACGACCGGGCCGCCTCGGCCCCGGTGGTACCGACCACGAACTCCGTCGACCCGCCACCGATGTCGACGACCAGGAACGGCCCGTCCCCCGGGTCCAGTTCCGCGGTGGCCCCGGCGAACGAGAGGTGGCCCTCGGCCATGCCGGACAGCAGTTCGGGCCGGAACCCGACGACGGCCTCGGCGGCATCGAAGAAGTCGTCGCGGTTGGCGGCGTCCCGGGCCGCCGAGGTAGCGGTGATCCGACACCGCGTCACCCCGTGGGCGTCCATGGCCTCCCGGTACTCCCGAAGCACGGCCAGCACCCGATCCACGGCCTGTGGGGCCAGCCGACCGGTCGCGTCGACCCCCTCCCCCATCCGGGTGATGTGCATCCTCCGCTCGAGGGTCTCGAATCCCGCCGGACCGACGTCGCCCGCAACCCGCCCGATGAGCAACCGGGTGGAGTTGGTCCCACAGTCGATGGCGGCCACGGCCCCTGTTGCCCCGGCACCACCCCCGTCCGCGGTCAGCCGGTCGTGGACCCAGCGGCCCACCGGATCGTCGCCGCCGGCCAGGAACCAGGCGTAGTGGGCGTGGAGGCACTTCACCCCCTGTCGGGTACCCCCCACCCCACCGGACGGGCGGGGGCCGGCATGGTCGGCGGGAATCGCCGCATCACGTTCGGCGGCGTACCGGCGGTGGGCGTCGACCAACTCGTCGGGGTCGCAGGCCGCCTCGGCGTCCCGGACCCCACCGGTCGACTCCAGGGTGCCGATCCGGGACCGGATCGCATCGCCGACCAGCCAGTACCGGGTGGGCATGGGGCGACCGTCGTCCAGCAACGGATGGTTCCGGATCACCACCGGGGTGCCCCGGTCGTCACGGACCACCACCTCGAAGGCCCCCTCGGGCCGACGGCCCAGCAGGGCCTCCACGACCGCCCCCTCGGTCGGTCGGTCGTCGCCTCCGGCGCCCGGATGGCCGGGGCTCATCTCCATCGCCGAAGGTCCTCCAGGGTGTCCACGTCGGTGGGGTCGCCCGGACAAGGTACGTCCACCACCAGGTCCGACCACTCGGCCAGCAGGCGGCGTGCCCCCTCATCCCCGATCTCGGGAAGTCGACCCCACAGCGACCGGCCGATCAGGGTCGGCGGCCGTCGACGACCGTCGAAGGTGGCTACCGCCAGCTCCGCGTCGACCGCCGCCACCGCCCGCCACGCCTCGGCCGGCACCCCCGGGCTGTCAGCCAGGCCGACCACCACAGCCTCATGGCCGGCGGCACCGGCGTGGGCCACGGCCATCCGCAACGAGCCGGCCTGACCGTCGGCCCACCGCCCGTTGTGGAGCACCGTGGCCCCATCGGGCAGGACCTCGTCGAGGGCCGGGGTCAGGTCCACCGCCCCGGTCACCACCACCAGCTCGTCCAGGCCGGCGGCCGCGGCCGCCTCCAACGCATGGGCAGCCAGCGGTCGGCCACCCAGGTCGGCCAGCAGCTTGTGTCCCTCGCCGTCCCACCGGGTCCCTCCCCCGGCGGCCAGCACCACGGCGGCCCGGGTCCGGTGACCCGTCGACGAAGCCATCGCCTCAGTCGTGGATCGGGCCGTCGGTGGCCGAGAGGGCACGGGTCGAGCGGCCGGTCCGCAGGGCGATGATCTCCGACACGATGGAGATGGCGGTCTCCTCCGGCGTCCGGGCGCCGATGTCCAGCCCGATGGGCGACCGCAGCCTGGCCAACTGCTCGTCGGTGACCCCCGCCTCGCGGAGCCGCTCGAGACGGTTGCCGTGCGTGCGCCGCGACCCCATGACCCCGATGTAGCCCACCGACGTGGCCAGCGCCCCGACGATGGCCGGCACGTCGAACTTCACGTCGTGGGTGAGCACGCACACCGCGTCCCGGCGCCGCAGGTCGGGGCCCACCTCGTCCAACAGCCGGTCCGGCCAGCCCACGACGACCTCGTCGGCCGACGGAAAGCGGCGGGCGGTGGCGAACACCTCCCGGGCGTCGCAGACGGTGACCCGGTAGCCGAGCACCTTGGCCACCCGGACGAGCGCCCCGGTGAAGTCCACGGCCCCGAACACCAGCATCCGCGGTGGGGCGGCGAAGGACTCCACGAACACCGACACCGCGTCCCCACGGGCCTCGCCGTGCCCGCCGTAGTGGCGGACCCCGCTCCGCCCGGCCGACAGTTCGCCGAGGGCGTCCCGGGCGACCACCCGATCCAGGTCGGGATCGCCCAGGGTCCCCAGGACCTCGACGCCCTCGCCGGTGGTCCGACGCACCAGGAGGTGGCCACCGACCAGCGCCCCGGGCCCCTCGACCAGGGTGGCCAGCGCCACCGGCACCTCGTCAGCGAGCAGGGCCGCCAACCGGTCGAACACGCCGTCCACCGGCTACCAGTCCAGCGGTTCGATGAACAGGTGGATGGTGCCGCCACAGGTCAGGCCGACGGCAAACGCCTCGTCGTCGCTGTAGCCGAAGGTCACCATGCGGCGATCTCCGGTGGCCAGCACGTCGAGCGCCTCGGACACCACGGCACCCTCCACGCAGCCGCCCGAGACCGAGCCGGCGACCTCACCGTCGGCGGCCACGGCCATCACGGCCCCGGGAAGGCGCGGACCGGAGCCCTCCACGTCGACCACGCGGGCCAACGCCACGGAGCGGCCCTGGGCGCGCCAGCGCTGCAGGTCGTCAAGGATCTCGCGCACACCGGCAGGCTACGACCCGCCGATCACCGCTCACCGCTCAGGCGGCGACCCCTACAGCAGCTTGGCGATGACGCTGCCGAAGTCCGAGGGGCGCTCGACCACGGTCACCCCGTGGTCCCGCATGATCTCGATCTTCTCGGCGGCCGACTCTCCGACCCCGGTCACGATGGCGCCGGCGTGTCCCATGGTCCGGCCCTTGGGAGCCGAAAGGCCGGCGATGTAGGCCACCACCTTCTTGTGCATGTGCTCACTGGCGAACGCCGCGGCCTGGGCCTCCTGGGGGCCACCGATCTCGCCGATGATGCACACCAGGCTGGTCTCGGGGTCCTGCTCGAAGGCCTTGAGGTGGTCGGTGAACGAGCTGCCGTTGATGGGGTCGCCGCCAATGCCCACGCTGGTGCTCACCCCGATGCCGATCGCCTTGAGCTGCGAGGCGGCCTCGTAGCCCAACGTGCCGGAACGACCGATGATGCCCACCGGGCCCTGGGCGTAGATGTGTCCGGGCATGATCCCGAGCAGGGCCTTGCCGGG
>CAYWBE010000153.1:0-4575 GCA_964456295.1 uncultured Candidatus Nemicrothrix sp. | reverse complement strand
TGGGTGGGGGTGACCGGTGATTGGGAGGCCGGGTCGAGAGGCCCGGCCTCCCGCCGTTTTCGGGTGTCCACCCAGAACCACCGACCACGACCCCGCTTCCGTCGAAGGGCTAGGGTCAGCGGCCTTGCAGCGACCCAGGGCCCCGCGGTGAAGGCCGCCCGATGAGCGAGTTCCGAGCCAACCGGGACGGCCGGATCACCGACGAGCGCCCCTGGTGGGACACCTTCCCCTGGTGGTCGCTGATCATCATCGGTGTCCTGGTCTGGATGGGTGTCCAGATCATCGTCAACGACGACTACGGCCTAGCCTGGGAACGCATCATCCCCGGCCTGTGGCTCACCCTGAAGTCCACCGTCTACGCCTTCGGCATCGCCCTGGCCATCGCCCTGGCGGCCGGCACCGGCCAGATGTCGCGCAACGTGGTCATCCGGAACCTGGCCCGCACCTACGTGGAGTTCGTCCGGGGCATCCCCATGCTGCCGCTGATCTTCACCGTGGCCCTGATCCTGGTCCCCGAAGGCACGGAACTGCTGAACACCCGCCTCGAGGCGTGGTTCGGTTGGGAGTTCAGGCTGTCGTTCGAGATGCGGGCAACGGTCACCCTGGCCGTCATCTACGGGGCCTACATGGCCGAGATCTTCCGGGGCGGCATCCAGTCCATTCCCCCCGGCCAGACCGAGGCCGGCCGGTCCCTCGGGCTGAACCGCCGCCAGACCATGCGGTCGGTGGTCCTACCCCAGGCCATGCGGGCCATCATCCCGCCGATGGGCAACGACTTCATCGCCATCCTCAAGGACACCTCGCTGCTGTCGGTCCTCGGAGCACTCGAGATCACCCAGCGGGCCCGCCAGTTCTCAGCCAGCACCTTCAAGTTCCGTGAGGGCTACTTCGTGTCGGCCTTCATCTACCTGTGCCTGACCCTCGGCCTCTCAGTACTGCTCGGCGTGCTGGAACGGCGCATGACCCGGGACCGGAAGGGAGAACGATGAGTAGCCCCACCCCCGGCCGGGCGCCCATGATCAGCCTCCATGGCGTGTCCAAGACGTTCAACCGCACCATCCACGCGGTGGTCGACGTGGACCTCGATGTGGCCGAGGGCGAAGTGGTGGTCGTGGTCGGCCCCAGCGGGTCCGGCAAGTCCACGGTCCTGCGCTGCATCAACCTCCTGGAGATCCCGACCACCGGCACCGTGGAGGTCGACGGCTTCGACCTGACCCACGCGGGTACCGACCTGGACCACGTGCGGGCCGAAGTGGGCATGGTGTTCCAGCAGTTCAACCTGTTCCCCCACCTCACGGTGCTGGAGAACATCACCCTGGCCCAGCGCAGGGTCCGTGGTCGATCCAGGGCCGAAGCCGACGAGATGGCCATGCGCCAGCTCACCCGGGTGGGCATCCCCGACAAGGCCGACGCCTTTCCCCGCCAACTGTCGGGCGGCCAGCAGCAACGCGTGGCCATCGCCCGCTCGCTGGCCATGGAACCGAAGGTGATGCTGTTCGACGAGCCGACCTCGGCGCTCGACCCCGAGATGGTCAAGGAGGTCCTGGACGTCATGCTGGAGTTGGCCGCCGAGGGCATGACCATGGTGGTGGTGACCCACGAGATGGGCTTCGCCAAGGCAGCCGCCGACCGCCTCGTGTTCATCGACGAGGGCGAGATCGTCGAGGTCGGCCCGCCCGAGGAGGTCTTCTCCAACCCGAGCCACCAGCGCACCCGGGCCTTCTTCGACAAGATCCTGTACTGACCGTGTCGATCGGATCAACGGCCCCGACGGCCGTGGAGTTGGCGGGAATCACCAAGCGGTTCCCCGGGGTGGTGGCCAACGACCGGGTGGACCTGCGGGTCGCCGAGGGCGAGATCCACGCCGTGGTCGGCGAGAACGGCGCCGGCAAGTCGACGCTCATGAAGATCCTGTACGGCATGCAGACCGCCGACGAGGGTCGGATGCTGGTCGGCGGCTCCGAGGTCCGGTTCGACTCGCCCGCCGAGGCCATCGACGCCGGAATCGGCATGGTCCACCAGCACTTCATGCTGGCCGACCACCTCAGCGTGCTGGAGAACGTGGTGCTGGGTGCCGAGCCCACCCGCCGGGGCACCATCGACCGACGCTCGGCCCACCGGGACCTCGCGGAACTGGGCCGCTCCTACGGCCTGGACCTGCACCCCGACGACCTGGTGGAGACCCTGGAGGTCGGCGAGCGCCAGCGGGTCGAGATCATCAAGGTGCTGTACCGGGGAGCGAAGGTCCTGATCCTGGACGAACCGACCGCCGTGCTGGTCCCCCAGGAGGTCGAGGAGCTGTTCCGCAACCTGCGGGAGCTCAAGACCCGAGGCCACACCATCATCTTCATCGACCACAAGCTCGAAGAGGTGCTGGCCATCGCCGACACCATCACCGTGCTCCGTCAGGGCCGCACGGTGGCCACCGTGGATCCCGGTGACGTCACGGCCCACGAACTGGCCGAGTTGATGGTGGGCTCGGAACTACCGGCCCCGTCCACCGAACCCCGGAAGGCCGACCACCACGTCACGCTGTCGATCCGTGGCCTGACGGTGGCCGGCGAGGCGGACCGTCCCAGCGTGGAGGACGTGGACCTCGACGTCCACCGCGGAGAGATCGTGGGCGTGGCCGGCGTGGAGGGCAACGGCCAGGCCGAGCTCATCGAGGCGATCCTCGGCCTACGGTCGACCACCGCCGGCGACCTGCTCCTGGACGGCGAGTCGATGGCCGACTGGCCGGTGCGGCGACGCCGCGAGGCGGGCATCGGCTACGTCCCCGAGGACCGCCACCGTCGCGGCCTGCTCCTGGACGCCCCCCTGTGGGAGAACGCCATGCTGGGCCACCAGACGCTTCCCCCGTTCTCCCGGGGGCCCTGGCTGGACCGGTCCGGCGCCCGGGACGCCACGGCCTCCATCGTGGCCCAGTTCGACGTCCGGACCCCCGGCATCGACACCTCGGCCCGTGCCCTGTCGGGTGGCAACCAGCAGAAGATGGTCATCGGTCGGGAGATGGCCGCCGGACCCCGCATGCTGGTGGCCGCCCATCCCACCCGGGGCATCGACGTGGGTGCCCAGGCCGCCGTCTGGGAGGACCTCCGGGTGGCCCGACGCGAGGGCCTGGCCGTGGTGCTGGTCTCAGCCGACCTCGAGGAGCTCATCGGCCTGGCCGACCGACTGGTCGTCATGCTGCGGGGACGCATCGTGGCCGAACTGGACCCGTCGACCACCACCCCCCGCCTCCTGGGAGGCCACATGACCGGAGCGATGGACGGGGAGGCGTCGTGACGCTCCGCCGGATCGCCCTGGCCCTCGCGGCCCCCGTAGGAGCGTTCGCCTTCTCCATCGCCCTGTCATCACTCGTGCTCCTGGCCTTCGGGACCGACCCCATGGAGGCCTGGCGGGAGATGCTGTCCTACGGCTCCCGGCTGGAGACCCTGGTGGAGACCGGCAACCGGGCCACCCAGCTGTACCTGGCCGGCATCGCGGTGGCCATCGGCTTCCGCATGAACCTGTTCAACATCGGGGTGGAGGGCCAGTACGGGCTGGCCGCCATCCTCGCCGCATCGGCCGGGGCGGCCGTCGACCTGCCGCCGATCCTGCACGTGGCGCTCATCATGGCCGTGGCCATGGCCGTCGGCTCGACCTTCGCCGGGGTGGCCGGCTACCTGAAGGTCTCCCGGGGCGTCCACGAGGTCATCTCCACCATCATGCTCAACGCGGTCGCCCTCGCCCTGACGGGCTACCTGCTGCGCGCCTGGCTCCAGGACGAGGCCGACACCACGCTCAACATGAAGACGCCCGAGATCCCGCCATCGGGGCGCCTCCCCGACCTCAACGGCGTGGTCGAACTGTTCACCCGGGAGATCTCCCGGGGGCGCGAGCTGTGGGGATTCCTGCTGGTGGCCGTGGCGGTCGGCGTGCTCTTCCACCTGTTCCTGAACCGCACCCGGGCCGGATTCGACCTCCGGGCCACCGGCCTGAACCCGTTCGCCGCCGAGGCCTCCGGCGTGGACCCGGGCGCCACCGTGGTGCGGGCCATGCTCCTGTCCGGGGCGGTGGCCGGCCTGATCGGCCTGCCGGAGATCCTGGGTGACGCCCACAGCTACAACCTGGGGTTCACCCGGGGCCTGGGGTTCGCCGGGATCGCCGTGGCCCTGATCGGCCGCAACCATCCGATGGGCGTCGGCATCGCCGCGGTGCTCTTCGGCTGGCTGGACAGCGCGGCGCCCATCCTCGACGTGGTGGGCGACACGCCCCGGGAGATCGTGTCCATCCTGCAGGGCGTGGTGGTGCTGTCCGCCGTGGTGGCCTTCGAGGTGGTCAGCCGGATCCGGCGGGCCGCCGAGGCCCGTGACGCGGCCGAAGCCACCCTCGCCCCGCCGACGACTGCCGGGAGCCCGTCGTGAGGGGCCTGCTCCGGTCGTCGATGGTGGCCCGGTGGATGCTGGCCGCCCTCGGACTGGTCCTGGCCCTGTCGGTCGTCCAGGCGCTGGCCACCCCGGAGACCACCGACCTGATCTCGGCCGGGACCGCCGAGTCCACCCTGCGCCGAGCCGTGCCCATCCTGCTGGCCGG
>CAYWBE010000152.1:0-4599 GCA_964456295.1 uncultured Candidatus Nemicrothrix sp. | reverse complement strand
CTGGCCGCGGTGGCCGCGGTGTTCGGTGGGCACGGGGTGTCGATCCGGTCGATGGAACAGGAGGGCCTGGGTGGCGAGGCCCGACTGGTGTTCATCACCCACGGGGCACGCGAGCGCGACCTGCGGGCCACCCTGGCCGACCTCCGATCGTTGGACGCCGTCCGGGCCGTGGGCAGTGTTCTGCGGGTCATCGGCGACTGACCGGCCGGCATCCCGGCGGAGGAACAGGTCGACGTCATGCACTACGTGAGCACCCGGGGGGCGGCCCCGGTCCTGGACTTCGGCGACACGCTGCTGGCCGGCCTGGCCGATGACGGCGGGCTCTACGTGCCCGAGTCGTGGCCCGTCCTGGCCGCTGGTGGACGGGGCGACTACGTGGAGACGGCCGTCGAGGTGATGGCCCCCTTCGTGGGTGGTTCGATCGACGGGGACGACTTCGCGGCCATGGTGGCCGACGCCTACTCGGGCTTCGAGGCCCCGGACGTGACGCCGCTGGTCGAACTCTCCGACGGCGTGCACCTGTTGGAGCTGTTCCACGGGCCCACGCTGGCCTTCAAGGACGTTGCCCTCCAGCTGGTGGGCCGCCTGTTCGACCACGAGCTGTCCCGACGGGGCGAGCGGGTCACCATCGTGGGTGCCACGTCGGGGGACACCGGTTCGGCGGCCATCGAGGCGTGCCGCGACCGCGACGCGGTGGACATCGTGATCCTCCACCCGGCGGGCCGGGTGTCCGACGTCCAGCGACGCCAGATGACGACCGTCGACTCGTCCAACGTGCACAACGTGGCCGTCGACGGCACGTTCGACGACTGCCAGGACCTGGTCAAGGCCATGTTCGCCGACGTGGCCTTCCGTGACGAGGTACGCCTGTCAGCGGTGAACTCCATCAACTGGGCCCGGGTCATGGCCCAGGTCGTGTACTACGTGGTGGCCGCCGAACGCCTCGGGGGGCGGCACGCGCCGGTGGCCTTCTCCGTGCCCACCGGGAACTTCGGCAACGTCTTCGCCGGGCACGTGGCCCGCCTGGCCGGCCTGGTCGTGCCCCAGCTGGTGGTGGGCAGCAACACCAACGACGTCCTCACCCGATTCTTCACCGAGGGGAGGATGGCCATCGACGAGGTGGTGCCCACCACGTCGCCCAGCATGGACATCCAGGTGTCGTCGAACCTCGAGCGCCTGCTGTTCGAGATGAACGGTCGTGACGGCGCAGCGGTGGGTGCCCAGTTGGACGACTTCCGGGCCACCGGCGACTTCCGGTTGGACCCGGTCCAGCACGCCGCCCTGGCCGACGGGTGGGCCGGTGCCCGCTTCGCCGACGAGGACATCCGGGCGTGCATCGCCAGTGAGGCCGAGCGGTCGGGCATCGTGCTCGACCCCCACACGGCGGTCGGGGTGCTGGCCGCCCGGGCCTGTCGCAGGGATCCGTCGATTCCGATGGTGGCCCTGGCGACGGCCCACCCGGCCAAGTTCCCCGATGCCGTCGAGGCGGCCACCGGCTCCCGGCCGGACCTGCCCGACCGCCTGGCCGACCTCCACGAGCGCCCCGAGCGCCTGACCGCCCTGCCCGCCGACCTGTCCGTCATCGAGGACTTCGTCAGGAGCCATCGGCGATGACCGGCCCGAACCGATGGTCTGGAAGGATCACTCCCGCATGAAGTACGTCGTCTGCGTCCCCGATGGCTGTGCCGACCTGCCCGTTCCCGAACTGGATGGTCGTACCCCGTTGGAGGTGGCCCACATGCCGGTGCTGGACGCCCTGGCCGCCCGGGCCGAGGTGGGCCGGGCCGCGGTGATCCCCGAGGGGATGCCGCCGGGCAGCGACGTCGGGAACATGTCGATCATGGGCTTCGACCCGGCCCAGTTCCACACCGGTCGGGCTCCCATCGAGGTGGCGGCCATGGGCCGCACCCTGCGTCCCGACCAGACGGCCTTCCGGTGCAACCTGGTGGTGGTCCGCGACGGCGTGATGGTCGACTACGCGGGGGCCAATCCGACCAGCGAGGAGGGAGCGGCCGTGGTAGCCGCGCTCCAGGCCGAGGTCGCACCCCACCACGAGGGCGTGGAGTTCCTGGCCGGCGTGGGATTCCGGAACGCCATGATCGCCCCCAGGGAGTGGATCGAGGCCGACTGCACCCCGCCGCACGACCTGTCCGGCGATCCCGTGGTGCTGCCCACCGGCCCGGCGGCCAGCCGTCTGATCGACGTCATGGAGGCATCGGCCGACGTGCTGGCCGGCTTCGACATGGAGGCCAACCAGGCGTGGCTGTGGGGCCAGGGCTTCCAACCCCAGGTGCCGAGCTTCCGTGACGTACACGGGGTGGAGGCTGGGCTTGTCACTGCAGTGGACCTGGTGCGGGGCATCGGCGTCCTGTCCGGGATGAAGATCTGCGACATCCCCGGGGCCACCGGCTGGTACGACACCGACTACGAGGGCAAGCGCGACATCGCCCTGGCCGAGTTGGAGGCGGGCCTGGACCTGTTCGTCATCCACGTGGAGGCCACCGACGAGGCCGGCCACGCCGGTGACGTGGTCCAGAAGGTGGAGGCGTTGGAGAACTGGGACCGTCGGATCCTGGCCGACCTGGTGCCGGCGTTGGACGCCATGGGCCCGTGGCGCCTGCTCATGCTTCCCGACCACGCCACGCCGCTGACCACCCGGACCCACACGCCGGATCCCGTGCCGTACCTGCTGGTGGACTCGGCGGTCGACGGCCCGGGGGGCACGTTCACCGAGGTGGGGGTGGCCGACCTGGACCCCGTGCCGGGCCATGCCCTGATGGGACGCCTGCTCGCTGGCTGAGCCCGGCCCGACCTCCCCGGAGGTCCACCGATCCCCGTAGGGACAGGGAAAATCGGTGGATGTTGCCGTCATTCGCGGCGATTCGGTACAGTGGGGTGGTCGTCGGGCGGGCGATGAGTTCTCCGGAGACCAGGTCTCCATCCACCCGGGATCCACTTCGTGGACCGGATCGCGTGGATCGGGACGGCTTCCGGAGTCGCCGCCAACGATGTGCCTTCCATCCCGGACTCCCGGGGTGGTCGGTGTCTTCCGCTGTGGACCGAACCCGGTCCGCGGCCATCCGATGGGCCGAAGGCCCTCGAAGAGAGCAGGTGTTGTGAGCATGGACTCCACCCAACTGGAACGCGGAACGCTCGAGGGCAAGGACCGCGATGAATTGACCACGATCGCCACCGCCCTGGGCGGCAAGCCCGGGTCGCGTGCCCGTAAGGCCGAGATCGTCGACCTGATCCTGGACCTGTCCGGCGGTGGGAACGGTTCGGCCCCCGCTGGTGGGACCAGCGAGGCCAGGGCCGGAGACGGTGCTTCCGACGAGGCGCCATCGACCGGCGACGCCGGCGGTGCCGCCGAGGAGCCGCCCGCCGAGTGGGAGGTGGCCGCGGCAGTCGAGGAGGCCGCCGCATCTGCCCCTGACGGTGCTTCCGATGGTGCTTCCGATGGTGCTGCCGACGGTGCTTCCGAGACCGGGACCGGCGGGGGCGGCGGGTCCGCTTCCGGCCAGGGGTCCGGTCGTGGCCAGCAGAACCGCCAGGGCAGGGGTGGCCCCCAGGGTGGTCAGAACCGTGACCGCCAGGGTGGTCAGAACCGTGACCGTCAGGGCGGTCAGCAGGGTGATGCCGAGCCGGGCAACCGTCGGCGGCGCCGACGGGGACGCGAACGCGACCAGCCGGGGCCCGAAGAGGTCTGGGACGGCGAGCCCGTCGAGATCGAGGGCCACCTCGACCTCCGCGACGAGGGCTACGGCTTCCTGAGGACCAGCGGGTACAAGCCGTCCAAGAAGGACGCCTACGTCTCGGTCAAGCAGGTCCGCGAGTTCGGGCTCCGTCGGGGCGACCACCTGGTGGGCGCATCCCGTCCGGCCAACCGGAGCGAGAAGAACCCGGCGCTCCTACGCATCGACAAGGTCAACGACCGTGACCCGAAGGAGGCCAAGGGCCGCCCCCGGTTCGAGGACCTCACCCCGCTGTTCCCCGACGAGAAGCTCCGCATGGAGATCGACGGTGATCCGACCAACATGACGGCCCGGATCATCGACCTGCTCTCACCGGTCGGCAAGGGCCAGCGCGGCATGATCGTGTCGCCGCCCAAGGCTGGCAAGACCACGATCATGAAGTCGATCGTGCGCTCCATCGAGACCAACCATCCCGAGGTGAAGCTCATCGTCCTGCTGGTCGACGAGCGCCCCGAGGAGGTCACCGACATGCGTCGTTGGATGCAGCGTGGCGAGGTCGTCGGCTCGACCTTCGACCGACCCAGTGACGAGCACACCCAACTGGCCGAGGTCACCATCGAGCGGGCCAAGCGCATGGTGGAGTACGGCGACGACGTGGTGATCATCCTGGACGGCATCACCCGCCTGTCCCGGGCCTACAACCTCGCCGCCCCGGCCACCGGGCGGATCATGTCCGGTGGTGTGGACAGCGGCGCCCTGTATCCGCCGAAGCGGTTCTTCGGTGCGGCCCGCAACCTCGAGGAGGGTGGCTCGTTGACCATCCTGGCCACGGCGCTCGTGGACACCGGATCCAAGATGGACGAGGTGATCTTCGAGGAGTTCAAGGGCACCGGCAACATGGAGTTGC
>CAYWBE010000151.1:0-4600 GCA_964456295.1 uncultured Candidatus Nemicrothrix sp. | reverse complement strand
CGTCAACGGTCAGAAGGTGTGGACCACGCTGGCCCATGTGTCCCGTTGGGGGATGTTGGTGGCCCGGACCGATCCGGACCAGCCCAAGCACAAGGGCCTGACGTACTTCCTGCTGGACATGGAGTCCGAGGGCGTGGACGTCCGGCCGCTGCACCAGATCACCGGCGAGGCCGAGTTCAACGAGATCTTCCTCACCGACGTGCGGATCCCGCACGACCGGGTGTTCGGTGGGGTCGGCAACGGCTGGGCCGCCGCGGTGACCACGCTCATGAACGAGCGGGTGGCCCTCGGGGGCGGCGTGCCGAAGAAGGGTTCGGGCCCCATCGGCGACCTGGTGAAGTTGTGGGCCGACCGGCGCGATGCTCTGGATCCGGTGACCCGGACCGTCATGCGCGACCGGGTGACCGACCTGTGGAGCCAGGCCGAGGCACTGCGACTGACCAACTGGCGGGCCCGGGAGGCGTCCAAGTCGGGCAATCCCGGTCCGGAGGGGTCGGTGACCAAGATGATGTCGGCCGAGATGAACCAGCAGATCTACGAGACCTGTATGGACCTGCTCGGCCCGGACGGGCTGCTGTACGAGACCGGCTACGAGCGCAAGCGGCCCGACGGCCTGCGGCTGACCGGCGGGGCGGGCACCAAGTACTCGTTCCTGCGGGCCCGGGCCAACACCATCGAGGGTGGGACGTCGGAGGTCATGCGCAACATCCTGGGCGAGCGGATCCTGGGCCTGCCCGGCGACGTGCGGGTCGACAAGGACGTGGCCTGGGCCGAGGTTCCCCGAAACTGACCTGCTGCCGGGCGGATCCCGCTTCCGGGTCCATCGGGCCGGCCACCCCCGTCGGAGGTGGTTCAGCCGCGGCGCCAGGAGGTGCCGTTCGGCGTGTCCTCCAGGACGACGCCCCGGGCTGACAGTTCGTCGCGGATGCGGTCGGCCTCGGCGAAGTCCTTCTTCGCCCGGGCGTCCAGACGCCGGTCGACCAGCGCGTCGATCTCGGCGTCGTCGCCTGAGTCGCCGGCGCCACCGCCGGTGTCGGACGCGGCGTCACGGCCCAGTTCCAGCCCGAGGGCTCCGGCCAGTTCCAGCGCGGCGGCCGTCAGCGCGGCGGCTGTCTCGTCGTCCTCGGCGTCCAGGGCCCGGTTGGCGTCGCGCACTGCGTCGAAGATCACCGCCAGGGCCTGTGGCGACCCGAGGTCGTCGTCCATGGCGGCCCGGAACCGGTCCACCACGTCGGCGTCCGGCTCGGCCTCGGGCAACTCGGCGGCTGCCGTCCGGTCAGCGAACTTGTCGAGGCGGGTCAGGGCGGCCGCGGACTGGTCGAGCGTCGTCGAGCCGATCTCCATGGTCCGCCGGTAGTGGGTCTGGAGCACCAGCAGGCGTAGGGCCCGCGGGTCCCAGGCATCGAGCAGGCCGGCCAGGGTGGTGAAGTTGCCCAGGGACTTGGACATCTTCTCGCCGTCCACCTGGACCATCCCGTTGTGGACCCAGTGGCGGGCGAACCTGCGGCCGCATCCGAGGGCTTCGGCCCGCTCGTTCTCGTGGTGGGGGAAGACCAGGTCGTCGCCGCCGCCGTGGATGTCGAAGCCGTCGCCCAGCAGGTGGAGCGACATGGCCACGCACTCGATGTGCCAGCCCGGTCGTCCCGGGCCCCACGGCGAGTCCCAGGTGGGCTCGCCCGGCTTGGCGGCCTTCCAGAGGGCGAAGTCCAGGGGGTCGGCCTTGTCGTCGTCGACGTCGACCCGGGCTCCGGCACCCTCGCGGAGGTCGTCGACCGACCGGCCCACCAGGGCGCCGTACTCGTCGAGGCGGTCCACGTCGAAGTACACGCCCGAGTCGGTGGTGTAGGCCATCTCCCGTTCGACCAACTCGCTGATGACCTCGACCATGCGGTCCACGTATTCGGTGGCCCGGGGGCGCAGGTCGGGGTGGGCCACGTTGAGGCGGTCCATCTGCTCGACGAACGTGACCTCGAACCGGCTGGCCACCTCCGGTTCGGAGGAGTCCTCGTCGGCGGCCCGGGCGATGATCTTGTCGTCGATGTCGGTGATGTTGGACACCGCGGTGACGTCCAGCCCGGTCCATCGGAGGTAGCGGACCAGGAGGTCGAAGGCCAGCGTGCTGCGGGCGTGCCCGAGATGGGGGACGTCGTAGACGGTGGGCCCGCACCAGTAGACGGACGCCTTGCCCTCCTCGCGGGGGACGAAGTCGACCTTGTCGCCGGTCAGGCTGTCGGTGAAGCGCAGCACCGGATCAGGATACGGCCCGCCTGCCGTGGGCCCGCCGTGGCCCCGTGATGTCCGTCGGAGCCGATCCGGGCCTCAGCCCGACCGTCACGTGGTGCGCGACCAGGACTCGGGCAGGGTGGCGTCCAGTCGGATGCCCAGCAGGGCCGCCGCGGTGGCCAGGCCGGCGGCCGCCGTCGGGTCGTCGCCGGTGCCCGAGAGGATCCCGCCGGCCAGCAGGTCGAGGGCGTCGCGGGCGGTGACCGTGTCCAGGTCGTCGTCGAGTGCGGCCCGCACCGCGGCCAGGGTGGGCGCCGGGTTCGGGCCCTTCGGGCGTCGGGCCGCGGTGACGAGGCGGTCGAGGCGGGTGATGGCGTCGTCGATGTCGTAGTCGAACCACTCGAAGCCACCCCGGTAGTGGTGGGCCATGAGGGCCAGGCGGATGGCCCGTGGGTCGTGCATGTGCCGCAGGTTCCGGACGAACACGAGGTTGCCGAGCGACTTGGACATCTTGGTGCCCTCGTAGGCGACCATCCCGACGTGCATCCAGTGGCGGGCGAACGCCTTGCCGGTGGCCGCCTCGCTCTGGGCGGCCTCGCACTCGTGGTGGGGGAAGGTCAGGTCGTTCCCGCCGCCGTGGAGGTCGATGGTCTCGCCCAGGTCGGCCATGGCCATGGCCGAGCACTCGATGTGCCAGCCCGGTCGGCCCGGGCCGAACGGCGAGTCCCACGACGGCTCGTCGTCGGCGCTGGCCTGCCAGAGCACGAAGTCCAGCGGGTTGCGTTGGCGGGGGTCGTCGGGGTTGCCGCCCCGTTCGGCGGCGTAGGCCAGCATCGTGGCCTCGTCGTACCCGGTCATCGAGCCGAAGGCGTCCCAGGTGGAGACGTCGAAGAAGGTGGTGCCCTCGACGGTGTAGGTGTGGCCGTTGGCCTCCAGGCGGCCGATGAGGGCGAGCATGGCGTCGATGGACCCGGTGGCCGTGGGTTCGGACCAGGCGGGCCGTAGGTCCAGGGCGGCCAGGTCGGCGTGGAAGTGGGCCATCTCCCGGGCGGCCAGTTCCAGGTAGTCGATGCCCAGTTCCCGGGCCTTGGGGAGGATCGAGTCGTCGACGTCGGTGACGTTGCGGACCATGCGTACCTCGTGGCCGAGGTCCTCGAGGCGGCGGATGACGAGGTCGAAGGTGAGGTAGGTGAGGGCGTGGCCGAGGTGGGTGGCGTCGTACGGCGTGATGCCGCAGACGTACATGCTCACCGTGGGGCCCGGCTCGAACGGGACGACCTCACCTCGGGCCGTGTCGTACAGGTTCATGGCCATGGTGGGCGACGGTAGTGGCCGTGGGAGTCCGGGTCAGTCCCGGAGGAACGGAACGGAGTGCTCCCAGTCGGCCAGCAGGGTCCGGAGCGCGGTGACCAGTAGCAGGGGCTGGTCGAGCATGACGTGGTGGCCGGCCAGCGGGATCTCCACCACGGGGGCCACCCGGCCGAGCTGCTCGTACATGTAGGCCCCGATGTCGGCGGTCACCAGGCCGTGCTGGGCCCGGAACAGGGCGATGCGACAGGTGATGGCCGGGAGCAGCTGGTCGGCGGCCGCCCGGTCGGGGAGGAAGATGCCCGGGTCGAACTTCCAGGTGACGCCATCCTCACATGGGCGTAGTGAGCGGGCAGCCACGTCGGCCATCACGAACGGCTCGTAGTGGTCCTGTTCGGGGACGGTGCGGAACCGGCTGATGGCCGTGGCGGCGTCCGGGTACACCTTGGGATTCCGGAAGTTGTCGCGCCGGCCCTTGTCCATCTCGGGGTCGGCCCTCACGACGGGGGAGTCGATGACCACGCCGCCGGCCAGCCGGTCAGGGTGGCGGGCCGCGGTGGCCAGTGTGACGAAGCCGCCCATGGAGTGACCGATGACGATGGGTGGGCCGGCCATGTCGGCGGCATCGGCCACCGCTACGACCTCGTCGGTCCAGGCGGCCAGCGAGTACCGCTCGCGCCGGTCGCTGTCGCCGTGGCCGGAGAGGTCGAGAGCGGCCACCCGGTAGTTGCCGGCGAACTGGGCGGCCACGTGGGTCCACCAGTGGGCGTGGGCCGCTCCGCCGTGCACGAACACCAGGCCGGGTCGGCCGGGCTCCCCCCAGCCCAGGTAGTGGATGTCGGCGCCGTCGACGGTGACGGTGTCGTCGGTGTGCGGGACGTCCAGCGCGTGCCGGTACCAGGGGGGTGCTGCCTGTCTGCTCATGGCGCCCTCGACAGGAATCGAACCTGTGGCCTACCGCTTAGGAGGCGGTCGCTCTATCCGACTGAGCTACGAGGGCGAGGGCGGCGCGTTATTTGGCGCGTTACTGCCGATAACGGTCTTCCTCGTGGTCAAGGCTACCGGTGGG
>CAYWBE010000150.1:0-4659 GCA_964456295.1 uncultured Candidatus Nemicrothrix sp. | reverse complement strand
CGCCTGCGCGCCGACCTGGCCGTGGCCGAGGAGCAGTTGGCCCACCTGGTGGCCGATGCCGCCGACGCCCGGGTCCGCTCGCTCGTATCGGAGACCGCCCAGCTGGGCGGCGCCCACCGCGACGCCGAGCGCCACGCCCGGGCCATGGAACGCCACCGGGACGACCTGCTCGCCGACATCACCCGTCTGGAAGCCACCCAGGATGACCTGCTGGACCGGATGGGCGCTGATGGCTGAGGCGGCGGCACCGGAAGAGGGATCCGGTTCGGTGTCGAAGGAGGGCAAGGTCCGGGTGGTGCTGGCCGAGGACGAGGCCATCATCCGCCTCGACCTGAAGGAGACCCTCATCGACGAGGGCTACGACGTGGTCGGTGACACCGGCCGCGGCGACCATGCCGTCGAGCTGGTTGCCGAACTGGATCCCGACGTGGTGATCCTGGACATCAAGATGCCGGGCATGGACGGCATCGAGGCGGCGGCCCGGATCGCCGGCTCACACGACACCGCCGTGGTGATCCTCACCGCGTTCAGTCAACGGGACCTGATCGACCGCGCCGTCGAAGCCGGGGCGTTGGCGTACCTGGTCAAGCCGTTCCAGCGTTCCGAACTGGTACCCGCCGTCGAGGTGGCCCGGGCCCGCCACCGCGAGATGCGGGCCCTGACCGACCAGGCCCAGACGTTGGCGGACCGCCTCGAGGCCCGCAAGGTCATGGACCGGGCCAAGGGCCTCCTGATCGACGAGGCCGGGCTGTCCGAGGAGGAGGCATTCCGCTTCCTACAGACCTCGGCCATGTCGGGGCGGCGGACCATGGCCGACGTGGCCCGCGCCGTGATCGACGACGGACTCCGCCCCGACTGATCTGGTCAGGTCAGTGGTCGGCTGACGGGCCTCATCGGGGCTGTCGCCGGCGGGGGTTAGGGTCGCCGCGGTGTCCGGGCTCCTCCTCATCGACGGCAACTCGCTGACCTACCGGGCGTTCTTCGCCATCCCGCGGGACATGGTCACCCGGACCGGCCAGGAGACCAACGCCGTCTTCGGCTTCACCCAGATGCTCATCTCCCTGCTGCGCGACCACGAGCCCGCCGGGGTGGCCGTGGCCTTCGACCGGCCCGGCGGCACGTTCCGCCATGAACGGCTTCCGTCGTACAAGGCCAACCGTGAGAAGCAGGAGGACTCGCTCTACCAGCAGCTCGACCTGGTCCGCGAGCTGGTCGGCGCCCTGGGACTCCGGGTGGTGGATGCCGACGGGTTCGAAGCCGACGACGTGCTGGCCACCCTGGCCACCGTGGCCCGCGATGCCGGCCGGGACGTGACCATCGTGACCGGCGACCGGGACAGCTACCAGTTGGTGGAGGACCCGCACGTCCGGGTGCTCTACAACAAGCGGGGCGTGTCGGACTACGCCCTGTACGACGAGGCGGGCATCGTCGAGCGCACCGGGGTGCGGCCCGTCGACTACGTGGCCTATGCCGCCCTCCGGGGAGACCCGTCGGACAACCTGCCCGGCGTTCCCGGGGTGGGGGAGAAGACGGCGGCCAAGCTCATCAACGCATACGGCGGACTGGATGGGATCTTCGCCGCGGTCGACGACCAGACTCCGAAGCTCCGGGAGAACCTCGCCGCCAACGAGGAGCACGCCCGACTCAACGAGGAACTCATGGTCCTGGTGCGTGACGTCCCGCTGGGGTTGGGTGACGGTGACCTGGACCGGGGGCCGGTCGACGTGGAACGGGCCGGTGGCCTCCTCGACGTCCTGGAGTTGAGCCGGGCCCGGGAACGACTGGCCGCCCTGCTGGGCGTGGACTTCGGCGGTGACGCCGGGGAGGGGGGCACTGCTGGAGGCCCGTCGGGAGACCTCGAGGTGGCCGTGGAGGTGGTGGCCGATGCCGCAGCGGTGACCGCCATCGGGGCCGGCGTCCCGGGGCCCCTCGGGATGGCCACGGTGGCCGAGCCTCCGGTCGGTCCCGCCGGCCCGGACCTGGGGCCCGGTCTGGCCCTGTCCGACGGGGAGCGAGCCTGGTGGATTCCCGCGGAGATGCTGGCCGACGAGGCGGTCACGACCGCCGTGACCGAGCTGCTGGGCGCTGGAGGCCCAGGAATGGTGGCCCACGACGCCAAGCCGTTGCTGCGGGCCCTGCAGCGGCTGGGCATCGGCGAGGTCGCGCTGGTCATGGACACGGCACTGGCCTGCTACCTGTTGGACCCGGCTGACACCACCTACGACCTGGGTGCCCTGCTGGAACGCCACGCCCGGCGAATGCTCCCGGTCACCGGCCCACCCGACGGCCAGTTGGACCTGACCGGCGAGGTGGCCGACCCGTCGACCGAGGCCGCCCACCGGGCGGCGGCGACCAGCGTCCTGCGCGAGCACCTGGCATCGGCACTGGAGGCCCAGGGGCTCCAGTCGCTCAACGACGGCATCGAGGTTCCCCTGGTGGCCGTCCTGGCCCGCATGGAGGAGTTGGGCGTGGGCGTCGACGTGTCCGAACTGACCCGCCTGCGCGACGAGCTCACCGCAGACTGCGAGCGCCTCCGGGGCATGGTCCACGAGGCGGCCGGGGAGGAGTTCAACGTGAACTCCACCAAGCAGTTGCGGGAGGTCCTGTTCGAGAAGCTGGGCCTCACCCCGGGGAAGAAGACCAAGACCGGGTACTCCACCGACGCCGCCACCCTGGAACGCCTCCGCGACGACCACCCGGTGGTGGCCCACCTGCTGGCCTACCGCGAGGTCGAGAAGCTGCGGTCCACCTACGGCGAGGGACTGCTGGCCGAGGTGGGCCCCGGCGATCGCATCCGGGCGACGTTCAACCAGACGGTGGCCCGGACCGGCCGTCTCAGCTCGGATGCGCCGAACCTGCACAACATCCCGGTCCGCAGCGAGGCCGGGCGGGCTTTCCGTCGGGCCTTCGTGCCGACCGACGGCTGCGTCCTGCTGGTTGCCGACTACAACCAGATCGAACTACGGGTCATCGCCCACCTGGCAGATGATCCGGGCCTGATCGCCGCGTTCGAGGCCGGCGACGACATCCACACCGCGGTGGCCGCCCGGACGTGGGGTATCGACCCGTCCGAGGTGACCTCCGAGGTCCGGAACCGCGCCAAGATGGTGGCCTACGGCCTGGCCTACGGGATGGAGGCCTACGGCCTGGCTCAGCGGCTGGGCTCCCCGGTCGAGGAGGCCGCCGAGATCCTGGACTCCTACTTCGGCGCCTTCCCGTCGGTGCGCGACTACATGGACCGCACCGTGGAGGAGGCCCGCCAGAAGGGCTACACCGAGACGCTGTTCGGTCGCCGTCGTCGGATTCCCGAGTTGTCGTCGCCCAACTTCAACGTCCGCCAGGCCGGTGAACGCCAGGCCATGAACGCCGGGATCCAGGGCCTGGCCGCTGACGTCTTCAAGGTGGCCCTCATCCGGATCGACGACCGACTCCGAACCGGCGGTTCCGCGTCGAAGCTCGTGCTCCAGGTCCACGACGAGGTCATCCTCGAGGTCCCTCCCGACGAACTGGACGACGTGGACGCCATGGTCCGGGCCGAGATGACCGGCGCCTACGAGCTCAGGGTGGAGTTGGCCGTCGACGTGGCCACCGGCGCCACGTGGGCCGACGCCAAGGGCTGATCGGGTCGTTCGACCATGGGACACTGGTTCGAACAGGTGGCCGACCACCTCGGTGACGCCTACCTGCGGTACTCGTTCACCTACGGGACGGTCCACGAGGTCGACGTCCTGGTCGACGTCCTGGGCCTGTCGCCCGGTGACCGGCTGCTGGACGTGGGGTGCGGTCCGGGCCGTCACAGCCATGAGTTGGCCCGGCGGGGCATGGAGGTGGTCGGGATCGACGTCTCGGAGACCTTCGTGGACCTGGCCCGCCGGGACGCGCCCGACGGCGCCTCGTTCGTGCACGGTGATGCCCGGACCATGGCCTTCGACGCCGAGTTCGACGCTGCCATCTCGCTCTGCCAGGGCGCCTTCGGGCTGGCCGGGGGACCGGGCACCGACACCGGGGTGCTGGACCCCGACGGGGCGATCCTGGAACGGATCGTGTCAGCCGTCCGGCCCGGGGGAGGGGTGGCCCTCAGCGCCTTCTCGGCCTACTTCCAGGTCCGGTTCCTCGGCGAGGACGACGACTTCGATGCCGGAGCCGGTGTAAACCGGGAACGAACCGTCCTCAGGGACCCGGACGGGGCCGAGGCGTCGTCCGAGCTCTGGACGACCTGCTTCACCCCCCGGGAACTGCGACTGCTGGCCGACCGGGCCGGCCTGGTCGTCGACGAGGTGCGGTCGGTGACCCCCGGCGACTACGGGGCCCGACCCCCGGACCTCGAACACCCCGAGTTTCTGGTCGTCGGTCGCCGACCGGCCTGACCCGGCTCCCCGGTAGGCTCCCCGGGTCCGTTTCGCGTGTCCACGCGGGCGGCCCATTGAGTGCACTAGTCCCATCCACCTACTCCCATCCGACGAGAAGAACACGTGTCCGAACTGACCCTCACCCCCTCCGCCCTCGATTCTCCGCCCATGGGGAGCTTCGACGAGAGCGGGGAGTACACCCCCCGTCCCATCACCGAGAACGATCTCGGTTCCCTGAGCCTCGACGAGGCCTATTCGGCCACCATGGTCGACGTCGAGAACGGCCAGCTGGTCGAGGGCACCGTCGTCC
>CAYWBE010000149.1:0-4663 GCA_964456295.1 uncultured Candidatus Nemicrothrix sp. | reverse complement strand
ACCCACCGGTTCACCCGGGGAAGCGGCATGCCCATCGCCATCCCGGTCATCGAGATGATCGAGATCGGGGCCGGCGGCGGCTCGATGGCCACCGTCGACGTGCTGGGCCAGATCAGGGTCGGCCCGCTGAGTGCCGGATCCGAGCCCGGCCCGGCGTCCTACGGACTGGGGGGCACCGAACCCACGGTGACCGACGCCAACCTGGTGCTGGGCCGCCTGTCGGCCGACACGTTCGGCGCACCGGGCATCGACCTGGACGACGGTGCGGCCCGCACCGCACTGGACCGCTCGGTGGGTTCGCACCTCGGGATGGACGCCGACACGGCAGCCGTCGGGGTGGCCGAGGTGGTCGACGAGAACATGGCCAACGCGGCCCGGGTCCACGCCGTGGAGAACGGCAAGGACGTGGCCGCCTTCACCATGGTCGCCTTCGGGGGCGGCGCTCCCCTCCACGCCGGACGGCTGTGCGAGAAGTTGGACGTGGACGAGCTGCTGGTGCCTCCGGGGGCCGGCGTGGGGTCGGCCATCGGCTTCCTCCGGGCCCCGTTCGCCTACGAGGCGCTGCGAAGCCACCACGCCACCGCGGAGCACTTCGATCCCGACGCCGTCAACGCCATGCTGGCCGAACTGGCCGACGAGGCCACCACCTTCGTCACCGAGGCCGTCGGTTCGACCGGGGCGTCGACCGGTGACCTCGTCCTGGAGACGGAGCGCTGGGCCTACATGCGCTACGCCGGGCAGGGCTGGGAGATCCCGGTGCCCGTCGACGCCACACCGTTCGACTCGGTCGGCGGCGAGCTGCTGGCCAACCGGTTCGAGAAGGCCTACGAGGAGTTCTTCGGTCGGGCCATCGCCGGCCTGTCCGTGGAGGCCATCGGCTGGTCGGTACGGGTCGCCACCCCCCGACCGCCGGTCACCCGGGTCGAGCGGATCGACCCCGCCGACGCCACGCGTGACGTGGTGCCGACGCGGACCCGGGCGATCCACGACTCGGCCACCGGCACCGTGCTGGAGGCCGGCGTCGTGGAACGCGATGACCTGGCCCCCGGCGACCGGGTGGTCGGCCCGGCGGTCATCGTGGAGACCCAGACGACGACGCTGCTGTCCTCGGCCCAGCAGGCCGTGGTGCAACCCGACGGCTGCCTGCTGGTCACCCGGACCGGTGCCACCGATGGCGGGCGGGGGGCCACACCATGAGCGAGCTTCGCCACCAGGTGATGTGGAACCGCCTCATCTCCATCGTCGAGGAGCAGGCCCTGGCGCTGGTGCGTACCGCCTTCTCGACCAGCGTCCGCGAGGCCGGCGACCTGTCGGCCGGCGTGTACGACGTCCGGGGCCGGATGATCGCCCAGGCGGTGACCGGCACGCCGGGGCACGTCAACACCATGGCCGCCGCAGTGGCCAACTTCATCGAGGACATCGGCCCGCACCGCATCTACGAGGGCGACTCGTACGTCACCAACGACCCGTGGAAGGGCACCGGCCACCTGCATGACTTCACGGTGGTCAACCCGGTGTTCCGGGCCGGCGCCCTCATCGGCTACTTCGCCTGCACGGCCCACGTGGTCGACGTGGGCGGCCGGGGCTACGGCCCCGACGCCACCGAGGTCTACGAGGAGGGGCTGTTCGTCCCCATCATGAAGTTCGCCGAACGGGGCGTGGTCAACGAGGACCTGCTCAACGTGGTGCGCCACAACGTCCGCGAGGCCGGGCAGGTGGTGGGCGACCTCTACTCGCTGTCCGGCTGCAACGACACCGGGGCCCGGCGACTGCACGCCATGCTCGACGAGTTCGCCATCGACGACCTGGAGGACCTGGCGGCCTTCGTCTTCGAACGGACGGCAGAGGCCACCCGTGAGCGCCTGGCCTCCCTGCCGGCGGGCACCTACGACAACGCCATGCGGGTCGACGGGTACAACGACTCGGTGGACCTGGCCGTCACCCTCACGGCAGCCGGCGACACCGTGCACGCCGACTTCACCGGCACGTCGCCGACGTGTGCCCACGGCGTGAACGTGCCGCTGACCTATGCCCACGCCTACTTCTCCTACGCCATGCTGGTGGCCCTGGCTCCCGAGATGCCGTCCAACTGGGCGTCACTGGCCGCCTTCACGGTCAGCGCCCCCGAGGGCTGCATCCTGAACGCCAAGCACCCCGAGCCGGTGGCCGTGCGCCACGTCATCGGCCACTTCGTGACCGACCTGTGCCTGGGCGCCATCGCCCCGGCGCTCCCCGACGTGGTCCCCGCCGAGGGCGCCGGGGCCCTGTGGAACTTCCAGGTCAGCGCCCGGGCGTCGGATCCGTCGTCGGGCCTGCCGCCCCGTGAGGTCCTGATGTTCAACAGCGGTGGCACCGGGGCCCGACCCACTCTGGACGGGATCAACGCCACGGCCTTCCCCAGCGGCGTCCGGACCATGCCCGCCGAGGCCACCGAACAGTCCGGCCCCGTCGTGGTGTGGCGAAAGGAGCTGCGACCCGATTCGGGCGGCCGGGGCCGTCAACGGGGCGGCCTGGGCCAGGTCATCGAGATCGGGCCGGCCGACGGCTACGACATCTCGGTGTCGTGCATGTTCGACCGGGTGGCCAACCCGGCCCGGGGGCGACACGGTGGCCACGACGGAGCCCCCGGCGCGGTCCACCTCGACGACGGCACGCCGTTCGACGCCAAGGGCAAGCAGCCGGTCCCGCCGGAGCGGACGCTGGTCCTGGAACTGCCGGGAGGCGGGGGCCTCGGCGACCCGTCCGAACGCGACCCCGACGCCACGGCAGAGGACCTGGCCCAGGGCTACGAGACGTGACCGGTCCCGGCACGGGCACCGGACCCCGGCAGGCCGGCTACGACACGATCATCGTGGGCGGTGCCGTCATGGGCAGCTCGCTGGCCTACTGGCTGTCGGAGAACCCCGACCACGACGGCAGCGTGCTGGTCGTCGAGATGGACCCCACCTACGAGCGGTCCTCGACCACGCTGTCCGAAGCCAGCGTCCGCCACCAATTCTCCCAGCCGGTGAACATCCGCCTGTCGATGTTCGCCACCGAGTTCATCGCCGGCTTCCACGACCACGTCCAGGTTGACGGCGAGTCGCCGGACCTGGGCTTCCGGGACACCGGCTACCTGTTCCTGGCCACCGACGACGGCATGGACGTCCTGCGGGACAACCACGAGGCGCAGCGCTCGTGTGGAGCCGAGGTGGCCCTACTGACCCCCGGACAGTTGGCCGACCGGTTTCCGTACCTCCACGTCGACGACCTGGCCGGAGCCAGCCTGGGCCTACGCAACGAGGGCACGCTGGACGCCTACTCCCTGATGCGGGGCTTCCAGCAACGGGCCCGCCACAACGGCGTGGAGTACGTCACCGACCGGGTGACCGGGTTGCGGACCAGCCCGTCGGGCGACCGGGTGACCCACGTCGAGCTGGCCTCGGGTGCCGTGGTGGCCTGCGACCGGGTGGTGAACTGCACCGGCCCGCGGGCCCGCTGGATGGCCGACCTGGCCGACCTGCCCCTACCCGTGGAGCCCCGGATCCGGAGCGCCTGGGTGTTCGACTGCCGGACCCCACTGGACGGGCCCACCCTGCCGCTGACCATCGACACCTCGGGCATGCACGTCCGGACCGAACCACCCCACTACCTGGCCGGGATGCCGCCGGTCGACGACGTCGAGGTGGACCCCGAGGACTTCACCGTCCGGGACGACGAGTGGGAGGGCCGGATCTGGCCCGCCCTGATGCACCGGATCCCGACCTTCGAACGCATCGGGGTGACCCACCGGTGGGTCGGCCACTACGCCTACAACACCCTGGACCACAATGCGGTGGTCGGACCGGCCACCGCGGTGCCCAACTTCTACTTCTGCAACGGTTTCAGTGGCCACGGCCTGCAGCAGAGCGCCGGGGTGGGGCGGGCGTTGAACGAACTCATCACCTACGGCGAGTACCGGACCATCGACCTGTCGGAGATGGGCCACGACCGCATCGTGGCCGGACGGCCCTTCCTGGAGAAGGCGATCATCTAGCCGGCGCCGACGCGGCGCCGGCTCAGCCCTCGCCCAGGTAGGAGGCGCGTAGCTCCGGGTTGGCCAGCAGGGCATCCGCGGTGTCGTCCAGCACCACGCGGCCGGTCTGGAGGACCCAGCCCCGATCGGCGATGGACAGGGCCATGTTGGCGTTCTGCTCCACCATGAAGATGGCCGTGCCGTCGGCGTGGATCTGCTGGATCAACTCGAAGTTCTGCTGCACGAGCGCCGGGGCCAGGCCCATCGACGGCTCGTCCATGAGCAGGACCCTCGGACGGGACATCAGCGCCCGCCCGATGGCCACCATCTGCTGCTCGCCACCCGACAGGGTGCCGGACTTCTGGCTCAGCCGTTCCTTGACCCGTGGGAACAGGTCGTAGATCTTCTCGAGGTCCTCGGCGATGCCGTCCCGGTCGTTGCGGAGGTACGCCCCCAGTTCGAGGTTCTCCTTGACCGACAGCCGCTTGAACAGCCGGCGGTTCTCAGGGACCATCGTCACGCCGTTGGTGACCCGGTAGCTGGTGGGCTTGTCGTTGACCACCTCGCCGTCCAGCACCACCTCGCCGGACGTCGGCGTGACCATGCCCAGCAGGGTCTTCAGCGTCGTGGACTTGCCCGAGGCGTTGCCGCCCAGCAGGCAGACCAGCT
>CAYWBE010000148.1:1950-4667 GCA_964456295.1 uncultured Candidatus Nemicrothrix sp. | reverse complement strand
GCCTGACCAGCCACCTGACCAGTCACCTGACCAGTCACCTGACCAGTCACCTGACAGGCCGTTCCCCGATCGGGGACCGCCTCGCGGCGGTATCCTGATCCGTCCCCCAGCAGCCCCGGAGGCTCCCTCGATGTTCAAGCCCGGCGACAAGGTCGTCTATCCGCACCACGGCGCGGCGGTCATCGTCAAGAAGGAGAAGAAGAAGGCCTTCGGCGAGAACACCGAGTACCTGGTGCTCGAGATGGCCCACGGCGACCTGACCCTGTCGGTACCGGTGGACAAGGCCGAGGACGTGGGCATGCGGTGGCCGATCGACAAGGACGACGTCCAGGACCTGTTCGAGGTGCTCCAGAAGCGGGACATCCGAGAGCCGGCCAACTGGTCCCGACGGTTCAAGAACCACCAGGAGAAGCTCAAGAGCGGCGACGTCTACCAGGTCGCCGAGGTGGTCCGGAACCTCGCCCTGCGCGACCAGGCCAAGGGCCTGTCAGCCGGCGAGAAGACGCTGTACACCAAGGCCCTCAGCGTGCTGGTCTCCGAGCTGGCGTTCGCCCTGAACACGCCTGAGGACAAGGCCATGGCCAAGGTCGAGGATGCCCTGTCCTGAGTCCGTCGAGGATGGACCATCCGGAGCCGGCCCTCTGAAGCAGGATCGGCGCTGTCCTACACTCCGGACAGGTGACCAACCGAGGAGCGCCTGATGGGTGACCAAGCCGAGCGACGCATCGTCGTCGGGGTCGAGGGTTCCGGGTATGCCCGGGAGGCCCTGATCTGGGCCATCGAGGAGGCCCACCACCGCGATGCGGTGGTCGAGGTGGTCACGTGCTTCTCCCCGACCTACGTGCCGGCCGCCCCCGACCTGGGCTACGTGCCGCTGGACTCCTTCGACCTGGCCACCGAGGTGGAGAAGATGCAGGGCGAGGTCATCCAGTCGGCGCTGGCCGCCGCCGAGTTCGGCGACGAGATCGAGATCCGACGCACCCTGAAGAAGGGTCGCCCCGCCGACACCCTGATGGCCGCCGCTGCCGGCGCCACGATGCTGGTGGTCGGCAACCGGGGCCGTGGCGGCTTTGCGGGGCTGCGATTGGGTTCGGTCAGCCAGGCCATCGCCCACCACAGCCCCTGTCCGCTGGTCATCGTCCGGTCGGGCCTCGAGACCGACTGAGCCTCGACGCCGACCGGGCCTCCACGTCGGCGCCGGTCGGTTCATTGGCCGGGGACTCCCCCGAGCCAGTCAGGCTGCCCACTTCGGCCTCCCGTGTGATGCGCGTCACACTGTTTTGCGCGAGAGTGTGCAGAACGCATCCACGACCCGTGAAGGGGGACCTGCATGAGCGGCACCGAGGAGGAGGTCGACGGGAAGCCCGTCGACGAGATCGCGAAGATCGCCGGACCGATCGGCGGGCTCTGGGTGGCCTGGAACGACCACGGCATCTCAGGAGCGAGTTTCGCGAACACCACCACCTTCGCCCGGTTCCGCGAGGAGCACCACGACCGCACCGGCCGTGGTGCAGCGCGTGCCGACGCCATGACCGACGAGCTGTTCGACCTCATCGAGCACTCCTTCAACACCGGTGACCGCAGCGGCCTGACCTTCGACCTGCGGGGCGCCACCCCCTTCCAGGTCTCGGTCTGGGAGGCCTGCCTGGCCATCCCGGCCGGCACGACCCGCACCTATGCCGACCTGGCCAAGGCGGTCCACCGGCCCAACGCCGTACGGGCCGTCGGCACCGCCCTCGGGTCCAACCCCATCCCGGTGCTCATCCCGTGCCACAGGGTGCTGCGCACCGACGGCAGCCTCGGCGGCTACGCCTTCGGCCTGCCCATCAAGGAGCGCCTGCTCGAGCGCGAGGCGGTCCGGGCTGCCGCCTGATCCGTCAGGGCCATCCCCCGTCGTCCAGACTCCATGCCGGACGAGTAACGCGGAGGCCCCATGACCGAGTTCGATCCCGCTGACGGCGGCGTCACCACCGAGGTCCGCGACCGGATCCTGCTCATCGGGCTGGACCGGCCGGCCAAGATGAACGGCTACACGCCCCAGATGGCCCGCCAACTGGTCGAGGCGTTCGAGCGCCTCGACACCGACGACGACCTCTGGTGCGGCGTACTGTTCGGCCACGGGGCGCACTTCACCGCCGGGCTGGACCTCCCGAAGTTCCACGGCGGCATGAAGGAGGGGCGTCGCTCCACCACCGGGCGCATCGACCCGATGTCACTGGGGCGCCGCTGTCGCAAGCCCATCGTGACCGCCGTCCAGGGCGTGACGTTCACCCTGGGCATCGAACTGATGTTGGCCGGCGACATCGTGGTGGCTGCCGACGACTGCCGCTTCTCGCAACTGGAGCCGATGCGGGGCATCCACGCGGCCGGTGGCGCCACCATGCGCTTCGTGGACCGTGGAGGGTGGGGAAACGCCATGTACCACCTGCTCACCTCCGACGAGTTCGACGCCGCAGAGGCCCACCGCATCGGGCTGGTCCAGGAGGTGGTGCCCGCCGGCACCCAGTTGGACCGGGCCATCGAGCTCGCCGAGGTGATCTGCACCAACGCTCCGCTGGCCGTCCAGGCGACCAAGGCCTCGTCGGCGCGTTACGTCCGTGAGGGCGAGGAGGCCTGCATCGAGGCCCTGGCGCCGACCCAGGCCGGGTTGGCCGCCACCGACGACGCCGCCGAGGGCGTGGCCGCCTTCCGGGAACGGCGCCCGGGGAACTTCACCG
>CAYWBE010000148.1:0-1850 GCA_964456295.1 uncultured Candidatus Nemicrothrix sp. | reverse complement strand
GACGCCGCCGAGGGCGTGGCCGCCTTCCGGGAACGGCGCCCGGGGAACTTCACCGGCCGCTGAACAGGTCGCCTAGGGCCAGGGCACCTCGGCCAGGGCGTCCTTCAGTTCGTACTTGAGGATCTTCATGGTGGCGTTGCGGGGTAGCGGCCCGTCGTGCACCACCAACTGCTCGGGCACCTTCTGGCGCATCAGCCCGGCCTCGCCGCACGCCTCGACGAGCTGCTCGAGGGTGAGTGCCTCGGCACCCTCGGCCGTCTCGACCACCGCACACACCCGCTCGCCCCGATCGGCGTCGGGCAGGCCGATGACCGCCACGGCGGCGACCGCCGGGTGGGCGTACAGGACGTCCTCGATCTCCTTGGCGGCGATGTTCTCGCCCTTCCGGATGATGACGTCCTTGAGGCGTCCCGTCAGGGTCACGTGCCCGTCGTCGCGCATCACGGCCAGGTCGCCGCTACGGAACCGCCCCCGGTCGTCGAAGGCCTCGGCATCCAGCGCCGGGTCGCGGTACCCCTTGAAGAGCTGTGGCCCTGAGATGCGGACCTCGCCCTCCTCGCCCGGGTCGCACTCGCTGCCGTCCGGACGGCAGATGGCCACCACGGCCCCGTGCACCGGATGGCCCTCGGTGTGGGCCAGCTGGTCGTCGGTGTCGGTCGGCGACCCCTGGCAGATCATCGGACTCTCGGTCATGCCGTAGCCGTGGGTCACCGGGATGCCCATCTCGGCCTGCACCTCGAAGAACACCTCGGGCGGCTTGGGTGCTCCGCCACCCGACAGGATCCGCAGCGTGGGGATGATCGGCTCGTCGGGCTGCTGGCGCTGGACCCCGAGGAACATCGTGTAGAAGACGGTGCTGCCCCCGGCCATGGTCACGCCGTGACGTCGGTAGGCGTCGACCACCGCCCCGAGGTCGAACTTCTCGACCAGCACGGCCGGGAAGCCGCTGGCCAGCAGGCACACCAGGTAGTCGGGGCCACCGATGTGGGCATACGGGAAGGCGATCGACCCCACGTCGGTGGGCTGCATATCCAGGGCCCGGGCCAGGCCGACCCCACCGGCCATGAGGCTGGCGTCGGTGTGCAGCACCCCCTTGGGGTCCGACGTGGTGCCCGAGGTGTAGTAGATCCAGCGGATCGGAGGCTCGGCATCGGACCCATCGTCGGGTACCGCCGGCACGGGCCCCAGGGTGGCCGGGTCACCGTCGGGCAGGGTGTCGTAGGCATCCAGGACGGTCGGCGGAGCCTCGAGGTCCGCGGTCACCCGTTCGGCCATGGACCGGTAGTCGAAGCCGCCCCACTCGCCGGGGGTGAGCACCATCTCGGCGGCCGTCTGCCGGATGCAGAAGCCCACCTCGCGATCCCGGTAGATGTGGATGATCGGGTTCTGGACGGCACCGAGGCGGGACAGGGCGAGGGACGCCACGACGGTCTCGATCCGGGTCGGCAGCACCCAGGTCACCGGCGTGCCCTCGGTGACGCCCATCGCCGTGAACCCGGCGGCCACCCGTTCGGCCCATGCCAATGCCTCGGCGAAGGTCACCGTGCGCTCCGGCCGGTCGGCGTCACCCGGGTCGATGAGGAACGCCCGATCCGGGCTGTCGGCGACCCGCCGTTCGACCAGTTCCCAGAACGTCCGGGCGTCGTAGATCGGTTCGCTCATGTTCTGGAGGGCCTCCGGGAACGGTTCAGGTGCGGCCCCAGAGGATCGCGCACCGTTGACCGTTCCGTCATGATCGGACGGTCTCGCCCCCCACCTCGGCCGACGACCCCCACTCGTACACTGGCCGCCGACCCGGGATGTGGCGCAGCCTGGCAGCGCACCTGCTTTGGGAGCAGGGGGTCGGCGGT
>CAYWBE010000147.1:0-4733 GCA_964456295.1 uncultured Candidatus Nemicrothrix sp. | reverse complement strand
CCGACCCTGGCCAGCACCTTCTGCAGGCGTTCGCCCCCGTGCTCGTCGGCTCCGGGCCGGGGCTCCCGATCGGCGCCGGCGGCGGGATCGGCCACCGGTCAGCCCGCCGGTGGTTCCGGCACCGGCCCACCGACGGGAGGCTCGACGGGCTCGGCGACCGGCACCTCGGGATCGGACCGCAGGCCACGCTCGAGTGCCTCGACCACCTCCGGGCCGGGAACGAACTCGCCCAACGGCGGCAGGTCGTCCAGTGCGTCCAGGCCCATCCGCTCGAGGAACTCCCGGGTGGTGCCGAACAGGATGGCGTTGCCCGGGCCGGTGTCCCTGGACACCTCGTCGATGTAGCCCCGCTGCTGCAGCGTCCGCACCACGCCGTCCACGTCGACCCCACGGATGGCCGAGACCTGGGCCCGGGACACCGGCTGCTTGTAGGCCACGATGGCCAGCGTCTCCAGGGCGGCGGCCGTCAGGCGGCTGCTCTGGCCCTCCATCACGAACCGTTCCACCCAGGGGGCCTGGTCGGGGTGGCTCTGGAAGCGGTAGCCGCCACCCACCCTGGCCAGGACGAAGCCCCGCCCCTCGGCCTCGAATTCGGCGGTCAGCGCCTCGCACTCGGACTCCACGGTCCGGGTCGACACCTCCAGGAGCTGGGCCAGCAGGTTGGCCGGCACCGGATCGATGGCCACCATCAGGATCGCCTCGACGGCGCGCCGGACCTCCTCCGACCGCGGTGCGGCGTCATCCTGCCCGGGACCCGACACGTCGCCCCTCAGCCCTCGTAGGCGTCGATCAGGTCGACGTCGGACGGATCGGCGCCGGGTCGCCACCCGACGTGGATGTCGCCGAACGTGCCCAACTGGTCGATCTCGACCACGCCCTGCTTGTAGAGCTCCAGCACGGCGAGGAACCGCACCACGATCTCGATGCGGTCCACCAGCCCCCGGGTGAGGTGCCGGAAGGTGACCGATCCGGTGCGGGGGATCTCGGAGACAAGCTCGACCACCGCGTCGGCCACGCTGATCCGGATCGGGGCGATGTACTCGGTCTCGACGTGGACCGACGGACGGGGGGCCATGGCCCGGAGGAAGGAGTCCCGGAGGTCGTCGGCCGTCACGCCCTCCAGCAGATCGGGTGCCATCCCCAGGAAGCGCTCCTCGAGACCGGTCCGCCGCGGCCACGACCTCGAGGCATCGGCGGCCAGGCGCCGCAGGACCACCGCGGCGTCCTTGAACGTCTTGCACTCCAGGAGGCGGGCCAGGAGGAGGTCGCGTTCCTCCCACAGGCCGAACTCGTCGTCGATGTCCCCCCGGTCCCGGCCGGGCAGCAGCCGGCGGGTCTTGAGCTCCACCAGGATCGACGCGATCAACAGGAACTCGGTGGTGGCCTCCAGGTCGAGGTCCCCGAGGCGCTCCAACTCGACGAGGAACGCGTCGACGATGGTCGACAACGAGACCTCGTAGAGCTCGACCTCCTCCTTCAGGATGAGGTTCAGCAGGAGGTCGAAGGGGCCCTCGTACACCGGGGTCGCAACGGTCACGCTCACCGGCGCGACCCTACGGAATCACACGGGTGGCGCGGTGCATGTCACCACGACGGTCGACCCGAGGCCCGCTCGGCCGTGGACCGATGGCCGACGCCCGCCCCGGTACCCTCGGCGGTCATGGCACGCGTCTTCTCGGGCATCAAACCGACCGGATCGGTCCACCTCGGCAACCTGCTGGGGGCGCTGCGCCACTGGGCGGCCATGCAGGACGACCACGAGGCCGTCTACTGCGTGGTCGACCTGCACGCCCTCACCGTGCCCCACGATCCCGACGAGCTCCGACGGTCCACCCGGTCGCTGGCCCAGATGCTGGTGGCCGTCGGCATCGACCCCGAACGCAGCACCCTGTTCGTGCAGGGACACCTCACCGAGCACGCCGAGTGCGCCTGGGTGATGGAGTGCACCGCGGCATTCGGCGAACTCCGACGGATGACCCAGTTCAAGGACAAGTCGGACGGCACGGACTTCGTCTCCGGCGGCCTGTTCACCTATCCGGCCCTGCAGGCCGCCGACATCCTCCTCTACGACACCGAGCAGGTACCGGTGGGTGAGGACCAGCGGCAGCACATCGAGTTGGCCCGCGACATCGCGGTGCGCTTCAACGGCCGGTACGGCGAGACGTTCGTGGTTCCCGAGGCGGTGATCCCCCCGGCCGGCGCACGGGTCATGGACCTGCAGCACCCCGACAACAAGATGTCCAAGTCCGACGACGGGGCACAGGGCACCATCCTGCTGCTCGACGATCCGTCGGTCATCGAGAAGAAGTTCAAGCGCGCGGTGACCGACAGCGAGACCGAGGTCCGGTTCGACCCGGCCACCAAGCCGGGCGTCTCGAACCTCCTGTCCATCCTGGGGGCGGCCACCGGCCGGGCCCCGGCCACCGCCGCCGAGGGCATCGAGCGGTACGGCGACCTGAAGGCGGCGACTGCCGATGCGGTCATCACCCTGCTGCGCCCCATCCAGGACCGGTACCACGAGTTGGCTGCCGACCCGGCCGAGACGGACCGGTTGCTGGCCCTGGGGGCCGACAAGGCCAGGACCGTGGCGTCGGCCACCCTGGACCGGGTCCGTACCAACCTGGGCCTGCTCGCCCGCTGACCCACGGCGCCGGCGTGGCGATGGCCGCGAACCCGGAACCGGTCAGTCGTCGTCGGCGGCGTGGAGCGCCTCGGCCACCGTGCGGTCCACCGTCCACCGGTCCGGTGCCAGGTGGTGCTGGGCGGCCCACGCCACGGTGAGCCGGTCGCTGCCGGCGGCGGCCAGCAGGTCGGCCCCGATCCCGGGGTGCCGGAGGTAGCGGCCGATCCGGCCGGCACCGGTCCGGGCCCGTCGACCACCGACCAGGCCCACCACGGTGGCCACCACCCGGGCCATGGTGCCCAGCCCGCTGTCGACCTTGCCCACGTCGTGCAGCAGCGCAGCGGCCACCACCGGCCGCTCGGCCCCGTCGAGCAGGTCGTCGACCCGTCGGGCCACGGCCACCGCGTGTCGCCGGTCGGGACCCGACATCCGGCGCCACAGGTCGACCTCGCCGTCCAGCAGGTGGCCCACGGCCCAGTCGTCCGAGGACCCCGAGGGACCTCCCGGCCACATCGAAGCCACGAACCGGCGGACCAGATGGCCCGATCGGCTCAACGACCCAGCCGGCGCAGCGTCCACAGCAGGCCGATCACCGTCTTGGCATCAGTGATGGTCCCGTCGGCGATCAGCCCCTCGACGTCGTCGAGGGCGACCCGTTCGACGGTCAGGTACTCCTCCTCGACGCTGACGGCCAACGGCGTGGCCCCCACCAGTTCGGTGGCCAGGTAGATCGTGGTGTGCTCGTCGCAGAACCCGATGGAGTTGTGGAACGAACCCAACTCGACGAGGTCCACCGCGTCGTAGCCGGCCTCCTCGACCAGCTCCCGGCGGGCTGCCGTCGCCCGGTCCTCGCCGGGGACGTCCAACTTCCCGGCCGGGAGTTCCAGCATCTGCCGTTCCAGGACCGGCCGGTACTGGTCGACCAGCACCACGTCGTCGCCGTCGAGCGCCACCACGGCCACCGCCCCCGGGTGGTGGACCACGTCGCGTTCCATGACCTCGCCGGCCGGACCCTCGAACGTGGCCCGGGCCAGGGTGATGACGTGGCCGACGTGGATGACCTCCTCGCCGGTCCGGGTGAAGCCGCCACCCGTTCCCGCCGGCAAACCGGCACCGGCCGCCGGTTCGGCGGCCGGCCCGTCAGTTGGAGACGTCTGCTCCGACATCGGCGTCGTCGACCTCGGGGACCTCGATCAACTGGGGATTGCGCCCGTGGGCCCGCTCCAGCGCGGCGCCGATGAACTCCCGGAACAGGGGCGCCGGGCGGTCGGGCCGGCTCTTGAACTCCGGGTGGGCCTGGGTGGCGACCCAGAACGGATGCTCCTCGAGTTCGATGAACTCCACCAGCCGACCATCGGGCGACTCTCCCGAGCAGACGAACCCCGACCCCTCGAACCGGGCCCGGTACCGCGGGTTGAACTCGTAGCGGTGCCGGTGTCGTTCGGACACCACGTCGGTGCCGTAGATCTCGGCCACCCGGGACCCGGGCTGCAACTGTGCCACGTAGGCACCCAGGCGCATCGTGCCCCCCATGTCGGACACGTCGCGCTGGGACTCCATGAGGTCGATGACCGGATGGGGCGACGACGGGTCGAACTCGCTGGAGTGGGCACGCTCGAGGCCCAGCACGTTGCGTGCGAACTCGATGGTCATGCACTGCAGGCCGAGGCACAGGCCCAGGCATGGGATGTCGTTCTCCCGGGCGAAGCCGGCGGCCGCGATCTTCCCCTCCACGCCACGCTCGCCGAACCCACCGGGGATGACGATGCCGTCGAGGTCGCGTAGCCGGTTCTCCGCCAGCAGGCCCTCGACGTCCTCGGCCTGGATCCAGTCGATGTCGACGTCGGCCCCGTGGTGGATCCCGGCGTGGTTCAGCGACTCGACGACCGACAGGTAGGCGTCGACCAGGCTCACGTACTTGCCGATCAGACCGACGCGAACCGGTGTGGTGGCCCGGGCCACCCGTTCGTTCAGGGCCCGCCATTCGGTCAGGTCGGGCGGGTCGGTGATCAGGTGGAGGGCGTCGCAGACGAACTGGTCGAGTCCCTCGTCGTGGACGACGAGCGGGATCTCGTACAGGCTCCCGGCGTCGGGACAGTTCACGACGCCG
>CAYWBE010000146.1:0-4742 GCA_964456295.1 uncultured Candidatus Nemicrothrix sp. | reverse complement strand
TGGCCAGGATCACCGTGGGGGCGTCGTTCTCCTCGGTGGCGTTGCGGTAGGCGGCATAGACCTTCTGGTAGTCGTGGCCCCCACGGGGCAGGTCGGCGAGCTGCTGGTCGGACAGGTGGTCGACCATGGCCCGCAGGCGGGGGTCGGGGCCGAAGAAGTGCTCCCGTACGTAGTCGCCGCCCTCCACGGCCAGCCGCTGGTACTCGCCGTCCACGGTGGAGTTGAACTTGTTCAGGAGGATTCCGTCGACGTCGGCGCCGATGAGCTCGTCCCATTCCGAGCCCCAGATGACCTTGACCACGTTCCAGCCGGCACCACGGAACACGCCCTCCAGTTCCTGGATGACCTGGCCGTTGCCCCGCACCGGGCCGTCGAGTCGCTGCAGGTTGCAGTTCACGATCCACACCAGGTTGCCGAGTCCGGACCGGCCTGCCAGGGAGATGGCGCCCAGGGTCTCGGGCTCGTCGCATTCGCCATCGCCCAGGAAGCTGAACACCCGGCTCTCGCCGGTGTCGTCGATGCGGCGGTTCTGGAGATACCGGTTGAACCGGGCGTGGTAGATGGAGTTGATGGGGCCGAGGCCCATCGAGACGGTGGGGAACTCCCAGAAGTCCGGCATGAGGCGTGGGTGGGGGTAGCTGGACAGGCCGCCTCCCCCGATCTCCATGCGGAACCGGTCGAGGTGGTGGTCCTCGAGTCGGCGCTCCAGGTAGGCCCGGGCGTACACGCCGGGCGCGGCGTGGCCCTGGAAGTAGACGTGGTCGCCCGGTCGACCGTCGTCCTTGCCCCGGAAGAACCAGTTGAAGCCCACCTCGTACAGCGAGGCCGACGAGGCGAACGTGGAGAGGTGGCCGCCGATCCCGTCGGCCGTCTTGTTGGCGTTGATGACCATGGCCGCCGCGTTCCAGCGGATGAAGGCCCGGATGCGGCGCTCGATGTGCTCGTCGCCGGGGAACCACGGCTGGTCCTCGGTGGCGATGGTGTTGACGTACGGGGTCCAGGTGGGCGGGGCGTGTCCCACGTTGAGTTCGCCGGCCCGTTCCATGAGCTTGGCCAGCATGAACCGGGCGCGCCGGCGGCCGGACTGGTCGACCAGGGCATCGAACGAGTCGACCCACTCGCGGGTCTCGTCCGGGTCGCCGTCCGGGAGCTGGTGGATGAAGCCGTCGATCACCGGGCCAGTCTCCCACGGGCCGACGAGGAGGTGCTGGTGCCCGGTTCCACCGTCGACGTGGCTCCGGCCCGTAGGGTCGACCGGTGCCCGCCGGACCCCCTGACCGACTGTTCGACCTGCCTGATGGGGGGGAGCCCGACGGGAGGAAACCGGACCGTGGGCCCGACGACGGGTCGGCGGGTCCGCCCACCACCGTCTACACCGACGGTGCGTGCTCCGGGAACCCGGGACCCGGTGGCTGGGCCTGGGTGGTGCCCGACGGTCCGTATGCAGCCGGATTCGATTCCCGGACCACCAACCAGCGCATGGAGTTGACGGCCACCCTGGAGGCGGTGCGGGCCTTTCCGGGGCCGCTTCTGGTGGTCAGTGATTCGACCTACGTGGTGCACTGCTTCCGGGACGGGTGGTGGGAGAAGTGGCTCCGCAAGGGCTGGGTGAACGCGAAGAAGGAACCGGTGGCCAACCGTGACCTGTGGGAGCCGCTCGTCGATGCGGTGCGGTCCCGGGGCAACGTCGAGTTCCGCTGGGTGAAGGGCCACTCGGGGGACCGGTGGAACGACGTGGCCGACCGCCTGGCCGTGGAGGCGGGCGACCGGCAGGCGGCACTGTCGGGGGACGCTCCGCCCCGCTGACGATCGGGCCCGCCCGCTGCTGCAGCCTCAGCGCAGCAGGTTCAGCCACTTCACGAGGGCGGCCCGGGGGGTGCCGGGCAGGGCGATGGCCACCACGGCGTCCTCGCCGTCGTCCCATGGTCCGTCCACGCCCACCGTGGTGGACGAGCCGCAGACCTGGAGCACGGTGCGGTCGTCGGGTCGGTCGTCCACCCGGACCAGCCCCTTGGCCCGCACCACGCCGCCCGGCCGGGCCCGGGTCCAGGTCTCGACCGACGAGCGGCTGACCGGTCCGTCGAGGCGTCTCGAGATGGTGACGTGGTCCCGGTGGGCTTCGGCGGCCTCCGGGGCACCGTCGAGTCGGACCGAGGCTCCCGAGCCCGCCGATGACCGGACCAATGGTCCCAGGAGGACGCCGGCCGGTACGGGCGCCTGCAGGATGGTGGCGTCGGTGACACCCTCCAGCCACGCCACGGCAGCTGCCAGTTGCTCGCCGGTGGCCACGTCGGTACGGCTGAGCACCACCAGGTCGGCCCGGGCCACCTGGGCCACCACGGTGTCGCCCACGTAGCGGTCCGATGCCCGGTCCCTGATGGACAGGGGGTCCACGACGACCACGATCCCGTCGGGACTGAAGCCGGGGGAGTGGGCCCACTGGGCGACCTTGTGGGGCTGGCCGACGCCACTGACCTCGACGACCACCCGGTCGATCCGCTCGGCGAAGCCGCGGACGGTGTGGAGGGTCTCGGCGAAGTCGTCGGACACCGAGCAGCAGATGCAGCCGTTGGCCAGGCGGAGGACGTCGTCGGTGGCCGAGTCCAGGAGGCGACCGTCGATGTCGATCTCGCCGAAGTCGTTGACCAGCACGGCGATCCGCTGCCCGTCGGGGTCGGCCAGCAGCCGGTTCAACAGGGTGGTCTTGCCGGCGCCCAGGTAGCCGCCGACCACGGTGAGCGGGAGCCGATCGGATGCTTCCCCCACGGTCGTGGCCTCCAGTGCTGGTGTCTGGTGCTGGCGTCTGGTGCTGGTGGCCGGGGCCTAGCCCCGTGCGGCCTCGTGGAGCACGCCGCCGCTCATGGTGCCCCAGACCGGCACGTCGCGCAGCTCGCCGGGGTCGACCTCGAACGGGTCGGCTTCGAGGATGGCGCAGTCGGCGAACTTCTGTGGCGTGATGGACCCGATCTCGTCCTCCATGCGGAGCTGCCACGCGGCGCCCATGGTGATGGCGTGGAGGGCCTCGGCCACGGTGATCCGCTCGTCGGGCCCCATGACGTCTCCCGACGGGGTCAGCCGGTTGACGGCCGACCAGGCCACGTGCAGCGAGCCCAGCGGGGTGACCGGGGAGTCGGAGTGCATCGACAGGGGCACTCCCAGGTCGAGGGCCGTCCGGGCCGCGTTCATGCGGGCTGCCCGGTCGGGTCCGACGGTGATGGCCCGGTGCTGGTCGCCCCAGAACCACGTGTGGTTGGCGAACACGTTGGCGCACATGCCCAGGGCCTTCATCCGCCGGTACTGGCCGGGGGTGGTCATCTGGCAGTGCTGGACGGTGTGCCGGTGGTCGGGCATGGGATGGGCCTTCTGCACCTGCTCGAAGCCCTCGAGGAGGGCATCGACGGCCTGGTCCCCGTTGGCGTGGGTGTGGACCAGCAGGCCGGCCCGGTGGTACGGGGCGAGGCGGTCGGCGACCTGTTCGGGGGCGATCAGCCAGATGCCGTTGGGTCCACCGTGGAGGTAGCCGGGCCAGCGGACCCTGGCCGTCCCTCCCTGGATGGATCCATCCATGATCAGCTTGACGTTGCCGAACCGGACCCGGTCAGTGGACTTCCGCTTCAGGTCGAGTACGGCCGCCGCGCAGGCCTCATCGCCGTCGGGGGCGAACATGACGGCACCGTGGAACATGGCGGTCCGCATGGGGAAGTCGTCGTCGCAGATGTCCAGCCACTGGCGGACCAGGGCCTCGTCGAGCAGGTTGGAGGTGCCGAGGTCGGTGACCGTGGTGACCCCCACGTTGCGGGCCGCCCGACCGAACTTGCGGACGGACTCGTCGGAGCGGAGGCGGCCGAAGAAGGAGCGGAAGGTCTTGCCGGCGAGCACCATGGCCGCCGGCTCCTGGAGTTCGCCGGTGGGCCACCCCGAGGCGTCCTTGGGTACGCCCTCAGCCCGGGTGTCCGGCGTGATGCCCTCCTGCTCCATGAGGAAGGTGTTGACGGTGGCCAGGTGCATGTTGGAGTGGATGACGAAGATCCGGCGGGTCGTGGACACGGCGTCCAGTTGGCGGCGGTCGAAGCGTTCGCCGGGCCAGAAGATGGGATCCAGGCCCCAGGCGAAGAGGGGTTCGTCCGGGTCGTCGAGTTCCCGGTCGGCCTCCCGGAGGCGCTCGACGACGAGGTCGGGGGTGGTGCAGCCGGGCCACCACCGGCCCTCGGGGCCGATCCGACCCTCGAGGCCGACGTAGGTGTGCTGCCAGATGCCGCCGGTGTCCTTGTGGCTGTGGGCTTCGACGAAGCCCGGCAGCAGCACCTTGTCGGCCAGCGAGTCGTCGATGGTGCCGCCGTAGGCGTCGACCAGCTCGTGGGGGTCGCCGACGGCCAGGAACCGGCCGTCCCGGACGGCCACCGCGGCGCCGGTCGGCACCGACGGGTCGAGGGTGTGGATGGCCCGGGCGGGGAAGACCGTGGTGGTGGGGTCGCCCGGTGCGTCGGCCGTGCTCATGGTCGTGAGGGTAGTCCCGCAGTACGGATCCGTACCGACCGGGCGGACCTCCCGGCACGGCCGCTCCGGTAGGCGTATGGTCGCTGGTACCGAAGAGAGGAGGTGGTCCAGATCAGCAACGATTGTTCGAGTAGACGATGTGGGACTTCGGAGGTGGGCGGCCGCTGAGCGGCGCTGGACCATTCGGCGGAATCCACGCCGACCCACCCCCGGGACCCGACCGCCGGCACTGGTCCCCGCCGGCA
>CAYWBE010000145.1:0-4752 GCA_964456295.1 uncultured Candidatus Nemicrothrix sp. | reverse complement strand
CAGTCGACTCGTACACCGACGGGATCAGCGACAACCCCACCTACGAGGACGCCCGCCGGGTGGCCGAGACCGTGGCGTCGCTGTTCACCGAGGGCCGGGTCGACCGGGTCGAGCTCGTCTACACCGAGTTCATCAGCATCGGTAGCCAGAAGGTGGCCACCCGCCGCTTCCTGCCCCTGGTGAGCACCGAGACCATCGCCGCCGAGGGTGGCGGAGAGGCCGACGCCACCGGTTCCTTCGAGTTCGAGCCCTCACCGGAGGCCGTGCTGGCTGCCCTGCTGCCCCGCTACGTCGAGGCCCGCCTGTTCGGCGCCCTCCTGGAGTCGGCTGCCTCCGAGCACGCCAATCGCCAGCGGGCCATGAAGGCGGCCACCGACAACGCGGAGGAGCTCATCACCAAGCTCTCCCGTGAGATGAACCGGGCCCGCCAGGACGCCATCACCACCGAGATCATGGAGATCGTCAGCGGCGCCGAGGCACTCGGCTCCGACGACGGTTCCGACGACCAGCCAGCCAGCCAGTACGACATCGAAGGGCCCGTCGCCGCCGGCGCCGAGGCCTGAACCACCAGAAGATCGAAGAAGAGCCAGGAGCAACAATGACGGACACCGCTCTCACCGAAGGCCGCATCGTCGGCATCGCCGGGCCGGTCATCGACGCCGAGTTCCCCCAGGGTGAACTCCCGGAGATCAACACGGCCCTCGAGTTCGACGTCGTGGTCGACGGCAGCACCGTGACCATCGTGGCCGAGGTGGCCCAGCAGATCGGCGACAGCCGGGTGCGGGCCATCGCCATGAAGCCGACCGACGGCCTGACCCGGGGTACCGCGGTGCGCAACACCGGCGCCGGGATCAGCGTGCCGGTGGGCGACAGCACCCTGGGCCACGTGTTCAGCGTGACCGGCCAGGGCCTGGACGATCCGACGGCCGGCCAGGGCGCCGACCGGTGGGAGATCCACCGTTCCGCTCCGTCGTTCGACTCGCTCGAGCCCAAGGCCCAGATGTTCGAGACCGGCGTGAAGGTCATCGACCTCCTCACCCCGTACCTGCAGGGCGGCAAGATCGGCCTGTTCGGCGGCGCCGGCGTGGGCAAGACGGTGCTCATCACCGAGATGATCAACCGCGTGGCCACCAACCACGGTGGCGTGTCGGTGTTCGCCGGTGTGGGCGAGCGGACCCGTGAGGGCACCGACCTCCGCCTGGAGATGGACGAGTCGGGCGTGCTCGAGAAGGCCGCCCTGGTGTTCGGCCAGATGGACGAGCCGCCGGGGGTCCGCCTGCGCGTCGCCCTGTCGGCACTCACCATGGCCGAGTACTTCCGTGACGAGCAGGGCCAGGACGTGCTGCTGTTCGTGGACAACATCTTCCGGTTCGTCCAGGCCGGCTCGGAGGTGTCGACCCTGCTGGGCCGCATGCCGTCGGCCGTGGGCTACCAGCCGACGTTGGCCGACGAGATGGGCGACCTGCAGGAGCGGATCACCACGACCCGTGGCCGGTCCATCACCTCGATGCAGGCCGTGTACGTGCCCGCCGATGACTACACCGATCCGGCACCGTTCACCTCGTTCACCCACTTCGACGGCACCACCGAGTTGAGCCGTGACATCGCGGCCCTGGGGATCTACCCGGCCGTGGATCCGCTGGCTTCGACGTCGACCATCCTCACCCCGGAGGTCGTCGGCCAGAAGCACTACGACACGGCCCGCCGGGTCCAGGAGATCCTGCAGCGCTACAAGGAACTGCAGGACATCATCGCCATCCTCGGTCTCGACGAGCTCTCCGAGGAGGACCGGATCACCGTGTCCCGGGCCCGCAAGGTCCAGCGCTTCCTGTCCCAGCCCATGAACGTGGCCGAGGTCTTCACCGGCCTGCCCGGCGTGACCACCCCGGTCGAGGAGACGGTGGACTCGTTCGCCGCCCTCGTCGACGGCGAACTGGACGACCTGCCCGAGCAGGCCTTCCTGAACGTCGGCGGTGCCGAGGACGCGCAGCGCAAGGCTCGCGAGCTCGAGGCCTGAGTCGACCATGACGTTCCAGGTCGAGCTGGTCTCCCCGGAGGCCATCTCCTACAGCGGTGAGGCCGAGATGGTCATCGCCCGGACGCTCGAGGGTGGCGACATCGCCTTCCAGCCCGGTCACGTGCCGTTCATCGGCGTGCTGGCCGTCTGGTCGGTCGACGTGATCCGTCCCGACGGCGAGCGCGACACCATTGCCGTGCACCAGGGCTTCGTACAGGTGGCCGGCACGAAGGTCAGCATCCTGTCCGACGTGTCGGAGTCGGCCGGCGACATCGACGTGGACCGTGCCACTGAGGCGAAGTCCACCGCCGAACAGGCGCTGGCCGCCGACCGGGACGATGCGGACGCCGCGGGTGCCCTGGCCCGGGCGGATCTCCGCCTTCGGGTCGCTTCCGGCAACTGACCCTGTTCCCGGCCCGCCTCCGGCGGGCGTGGGAATCGTCGTCGAGCCCCTCGGGGGTCGGCGACCGGAAATCAGTACACCGGCGAGAATTCCTCGAGCTTGTCCAGCGCGTGGTGGGCGTCGATCATGCGCACCGTGCCCGACTTTGACCGCATCACCAGCGACTGGGTGTGGGCTGCTCCCGAGGTGTAGTGCACGCCCTTGACCAGGTCGCCGTCGGTGATCCCGGTGGCCGAGAAGAAGCAGTTGTCGCCTGAGACCAGGTCGTCGGTGCCCAGGACCCGGTCCAGGTCGTAGCCGGCTGCCGTCGCCTCGTTGCGTTCGGCCTCGTTGCGGGGCCACAGGCGTCCCTGGATGGCGCCGCCCATGCACTTCAGCGCGGCGGCAGAGATCACGCCCTCCGGTGTGCCACCGATGCCGAACAGCACGTCGGCGCCCGAATCGGGCCATGCCGTGGAGATGGCCCCGGCCACGTCGCCGTCGGGGATGAGGCGGATGCGTGCCCCGGCGGCCCGTACCTCGGCGATCAGGTCGTTGTGGCGGTCCCGGTCCAGGATGACCGCGGTGAGGTCGCGGACGTCCTCCCGCTTGGCCTCGGCGATGCGCTTCAGGTTCTCGGTGGGTGACGCCGTGATGTCGATGACCGACACGCACTGGGGCCCGACGGCGATCTTCTCCATGTAGACGCACGGCCCCGGGTCGAACATGGTCCCCCGGGCGCTGACCGCGATCACCGCGATGGCGTTGGCCCGCCCCAACGAGGTGAGCGTCGTACCGTCGATCGGGTCGACGGCGATGTCGGTCGCCGGTGGGCGGCCGTTGCCGATCCGCTCGCCGTTGTAGAGCATCGGCGCCTCGTCCTTCTCACCCTCGCCGATGACGACGATGCCGTCCATGGTGACGGTGTCGAGCACATGGCGCATGGCGTCCACGGCCGCCCCATCGGCCCCTTCCTTGTCGCCCCGCCCCATCCAGCGCGAGGCGGCCAGTGCGGCGGCCTCGGTGACCCGGCAGAGGTCGAGGGCGAGGTTGCGGTCGGGTACCTGAGCGTCATCGGTCATGGGCCGGGAACCTACCCCCGTCGTCGGGGGCGTGGGAGACCGGCGGGGCTGGCACACTGCGGCCATGGCCTGGTGCTTCCAATGCGGCAACGAGTACTCGATGGGCGTGGAGGACTGCGTCGAGTGCGGCGTGGCCCTGGTGGCCGAACCGCCGGCCGATGCAGCCGAGGTGGGGGACGCCCACGAGGACCAGTTGGCCTACGAACTGCACGAGTGGGCCGGCGAGAGCCGCCGCATCCTCGACCAGGACCTGACCGCGGCGGGCATCGCCCATGCCTGGCAGGGGGCCACCCTGGTGGTCCGGGCCGCCGACGAGCAGGCCGTGGACCGGGCCGTCGAGGGCGCCGAGGAGGCCGGTGGGCCGGCCATCGAGCCGGGTACGGAGACGGTGGCCTACGAGGTGGACGGCTGGGCGGCCGACGAGCAGTCGGCGTTCAGCGATCTGCTGGTTCGCCTGGGCGTTCCGCACGAGTTCGACGCCGAGGGCGACCTGGTGGTCCGGGCCGCCGACGAGGACGCGGTGGAGGCCGCCCTGGACGCCTTCGAGGCCGGTGCCGATGACCGGCCCGAGATGGAGGGCCTGGATGCCAACGGCCTGCTGAGCGACGTGTTCGTGGCCTGTGACCGCCTACGGCGCGACGCCCGGGACCTGACCGGCATCGAACGACTGTCCGACCTGGCGCCGGTGCTGGTCGGCCACCGGCCGCCGTTCGGGATCGACGGGCGGGTGTGGAACGCCCTGGGCGAACAGACCACCGGCCTGGTCGACCTGCTGGGGACCGGCGACCCCGACCCGGCCCGGGTGTCGGCAGCGGCCGGCGATCTGGCCGGGGTGCTCCGCCACCTGACGTAGCGCTCCGCTCGACGGGGGCGCGGCACATCGAGCGGTCCCGCGCGCGACGATCCGGAGGCGCGGGTCAGCCTCGCCTCTGGCTTCTGGTCCTCCCTCGGGATCGTCTGCTTCGGACTCCTGTCCGGAACTCGTTCGGGGTCGTCGGACGACAGGCTGCCCGCCCTGACGGTCGACGAGGTCGTCGACCTCGTGGCGGTGTCCTCCACGGGTGGGGATGGCGTCGCGACCCTGCTGTCGGGAGACGATCACCGATGTGCAGCACGTGACGCCGTAGCGGCGGTTGGTCCCGGCATCGCCTACGACGTGTGGAGGAGAGGACGCCGAGGGGCGCCCGGGCCGAGTACGACGGAGCTCTGGTGGCGGCATATGCCGGGTGCGTGGGTGACGGACCGTTCGCCGTGGCCGGGGTGTTCGCCGA
>CAYWBE010000144.1:0-4819 GCA_964456295.1 uncultured Candidatus Nemicrothrix sp. | reverse complement strand
CCCCGGTCCGGTGGGCGGCCTGCACCACCGTGGAGTGGATCATCAGGTTGTCGTACAGGAACTCGGCCGGCCGGGTGCTGTTGGCGTGGATGCCGCCCACCGTGCCGGCCACCAGGAAGACGTAGCGGGGTCGCTGCTCGTCGAACCATTCGTCGACGGCCGACTGGTCGCGGAGGTCGAGTTCCTCACGGCCGGCCGTCCTCAGGTCACCGAAGCCCTCGGCCTCCAGGCGACGCACGACGGCTGAACCCACCAGGCCACGGTGCCCGGCCACGAATACCGGTGCCCGGCGGTCGATCACCGGTGGACTTCCCCGTTCGTGCGGTGACCCACAGTCATGGGGCGACGCTAGCCCCGCGGGTCGGCCGGGTTGCCGAATGCGCCGACCTCCCAGAGGTACGTGCCCAGCAACTCAGCCACCATGGCCACCGAGACGGCATCCAGCGGCTCGGGCTGCCCGGTGGCCCGTGCCACCACGTGTTCCAGCACCGTGTCCAACGCCGCAGCCGGCCTCTCACCAGCCACGCCGCCACCAACCCGATCGGCCTCCGGGTCCGGGGATGTGCCGAGGGCTGCGTCGCCCAGTTCCTGGCCGTGCTCGGTGGCCAGCCCGGCCTCCTCGAACACCTCCAGGTACCAGCCCACCACCGACACCACGTCGTCGATGCTGAGCTGTCCGGCCGCTTCGACGGGCAGCCGTTCGGCGATCCAGTCCGCCGCGTCGTCGACCTCCAGCACGGCAGGTCGCAGCGTGCCGCTGAGGCGGCCCACTGCCGAGCCGACCGCCACGAGGGCGATGGCGGCAACCAGCACCACGCCGAGGATGAGGAACAACCAGGTCATGGATGCCGGATCACGAACGCCGGGTCGTGGGAACCCGGTCCGGGGATCAGATCCCGATGCGCTGGGCCAGCAGTTCCCGGTGGTAGGTCGGATCGCCGAACAGCAGCTCGGAGCTCTTGGCCCGCTTGAAGTACAGGTGGGCCGGGTGCTCCCAGGTGAAGCCGATGCCACCGTGGATCTGGATGTTCTCGGCCGTCGTGTGGAAGTAGGCCTCCGAGCAGTAGGCCTTGGCCAACGATGCCACCGACGGCAGCTCGTCGTTCAACTCCGCTGCACACCAGCCGGCGTAGTAGGCCGCCGACTTGGCCGACTCGACCTCCAGCAGCATGTCGGCGCACTTGTGCTTGATGGCCTGGAACGAACCGATGGGCCGACCGAACTGGACCCGGTCCTTGGCGTACTGCACGGCGGTGTCCAGGCAGATCTGGGCGCCGCCCACCTGCTCGGCGGCCAGGGCCACCGCGGCGAGGTCCAGCACCCGCTCCAACACCGACCAGCCGCCACCCTCGGAGCCGATCAGGGTCGCCGACACGCCGTCGAAGTCGAGGCGCGCCTGCTTGCGGGTCATGTCCATGGTGGCCAGCGCGGTCCGGGTCAGGCCGTCGGCGTCACCCGCCACGTGGAACAGCGACACGCCATTGGCGGTACGGGCCGCCACCAGCACCAGGTTGGCGATGTGGCCGTCCAGGACGTACATCTTCGAGCCCGACAGGGTCCAGCCGTCACCGTCGGCCGTGGCCTCCATGGTGATGCCCGCCTCGTCCCACCGACCGCTCTCCTCGGTGAAGGCCAGCGTGGCGATGGTCTCGCCCGAGGCGATCCCGGGAAGCAGTGCCGAGGCTGCCGTCTCGTCGCCCGAGTGGATGAGGGTGTTGGCGGCCAGCACCACGGTGGAGAAGAACGGCGCACACAGCAGGGCCCGACCCATCTCCTCCAGCACGACGATGAGCTCCACGTAGCCGAAGCCCTGGCCGCCGTGCTCCTCGGGGATGATGAGGCTCTGCAGGCCCAACTGCTCGGCCATCATCGACCAGGTCTCGGCGTCGTAGCCGTCCTCGGTCTCCATGAGCTCACGCACGGTGGTCTCCGGCGAGTAGTTCTCGAGGAACTGGCGGACGAACTCCCGCAACTGTTCCTGCTCCTCGCTGAAGGCGAAGTTCATGTGGATACTCCCTGCTCGTGGCCGCCGGACGACGGGCTGTGGCATGACTGGTGACGCGGCCGTCGGGGGCCGCTCCGTGGGAAAGGTTCTACCAGCCTCCCCCGGTCGTCACGACATCGGGACCGGTGCGATGATCCCCCCATGCAGGAGAACATGCCGGAGAACGCGCAGGAGAACCCCACCACCCCCACATCGCCCCATGCCGGGCCGTGCGCCCACCACGACCACCCCCGTCCCGCCGTACCGGGGGTGACCCTGCACTGGTGCGATGAACAGGCCGAGATCCACCGGATCGTGGTCGGGGACTACGAGAACAACGTGTTCGTGCTGCGCTGCCGACAGACCGGTGAGTCGGTCCTGATCGACGCCGCCAACGAGCACGACAAGCTCCTGGAACTCTGCCGGGCACTGGACGTCCGGTCGGTTCTGGAGACCCACGGCCACTGGGACCACATCCAGGCCGTGCCCGCCGTCCGGGAGGCCGGCTACCGGGTGGCCGTCACGGCCGACGATGCGGCGATGCTCCCCAGCTACGACGACGTCCTGGAGGACGAGTCGGTGCTCGAGGTGGGTCGACTGCGGCTGCACACGATCTGTACGCCGGGCCACACCCCGGGATCCATCTGCTTCCGCCTGGAGGGGTCCCCCATCCTGTTCAGCGGCGACACCCTCTTCCCGGGCGGACCCGGCGCCACGTCCTTCGAGGGGGGCGACTTCGACACCATCATCGGATCCATCGACCGGCGCCTCTTCGCCCCGCTCCCCCCGGAGACCATCGTCATGCCCGGTCACGGGTCGGACACCACGATCGGGACCGAGCGGCCCAGCCTCGACGAGTGGGTGGCCCGGGGCTGGTGACGCCCGAGCCGGAGTCTGGATTACCACTACCGCCATAGTGGAAATCCAGCATCCTCCATAGACTCGGTCCATGGCCGATGCCGACACCCCCCTGTTCGAGGTTCGTGACCTGCACGCCTCCACGACCGACGGCGTGGAGATCCTGCGGGGCGTCGACCTGGTCGTCGACCACGGTGAGGTCCATGCCCTCATGGGGCCCAACGGCTCCGGCAAGTCCACCCTCGCCTCGGTTCTGCTGGGTAGCCCGGAATACGTCGTGACCAGCGGTTCCGTACGGTTCCGGGGCGACGAGATCACCGAATGGACCGCCGACGTCCGGGGCCGGGCCGGGATCTTCCTGGCCTTCCAGTACCCACTGGAGATCACCGGCGTGTCGGTCATCAACTTCCTCCGACAGTCCCTGTCGGCCCGCAAGGGCATCGACCTGTCGGTGCTGGAGCTCAGGCTCTCGATCATGGACTGGATGGACCGCCTCGGCATGGACCCGTCGTTCGCCGACCGGCATGTAAACGAAGGGTTCTCGGGCGGTGAGAAGAAGCGCAACGAGATCCTGCAGATGGCCATCCTGGAACCCGAGATGGCCGTCCTCGACGAGACCGACTCGGGCCTGGACATCGACGCCCTCCAGGTGGTGGCCGACGGCGTTGCCGAGGTCCGTAGCGACCGCCCGGAGTTGGGCGTCCTGGCCATCACCCACTACCAGCGGCTCCTGGAGCGGCTCCGTCCCGACGTGGTGCACATCATCGTGGACGGCCGGATCGTCGAACGGGGCGGCCCGGAGTTGGCGGCCCGTCTCGAGGCGGAGGGCTACGAGGCGTTCCGGCCCGCGGGCTCCACCGCGGGAGCCTGAACGGGAGCCGACGTGTCCACCGCCGCGACACTGGACGTCGCCGCCATCAAGGCCGAGTTCCCGCTGCTGCAGCGGGAGGTCCACGGCCACCCCATCGTCTACCTGGACTCCGGGGCCACCTCCCAGAAGCCACAGCCGGTGCTGGACGCCATGGACCGCTACTACGCGGAGATCAACGCCAACGTCCACCGCGGGGCGTACCACATCGCCGAGCGGTCGACGACGGCCATGGAGGACGCCCGGGCCGCCCTGGCCCGGTTCCTGGGTGCCCCGTCAGCCGAAGAGGTGGTGTTCACCAAGAACGCCACCGAGGCCATCAACCTGGTCGCCCACTCATGGGGCCGCACCAACCTGTACGAGGGCGACGTGGTCCTGCTCTCCATGCTCGAGCACCACGCCAACATCGTCCCGTGGCAGCAACTGGCCGTCGAACGGGGCGTCGAGATCCGCTGGATCCCGGTCGACGCCGACGGGTGCCTCGACCTGACCGACCTGGACGCCCTGCTGGACGGCGTGCGACTGCTGGCCGTCACCGCGGCATCCAACGTGACCGGGGCCCTGCCCCCCATCCGGCACCTGGCCGACGCCGCCCACGCGGTGGGCGCCACGGTGCTCGTCGACGCCAGCCAGTGGATCCCCCACCAGCCCACCGACGTCACCGCCTGGGACGCCGACTTCGTAGCCGTCACCGGCCACAAGATGTGCGGCCCGACCGGTATCGGTGCCCTGTGGGGTCGGCGGGAACTGCTCGACGCCATGCCCCCCTTCCTGGGTGGCGGGTCGATGATCCGGAACGTGACCCTGGACGGCTTCACCCCGGCCGACGTCCCCACCCGCTTCGAGGCCGGCACACAGCCCATCGCCGAGATCGTCGGTTGGCACGCGGCCATCGACTACCTGACGGCCCTCGGGATGGAGGCCGTGGCCGCCCACGAGCGCGACCTCACCACCTACGCCCTACAGTCGCTCACCGAGCGGTTCGGCGAGGACCTGGCCATCCACGGCCCGGCCAGCGTCGCCCGGGATGGCGTCGTGGAACGGGGCGGCACCCTGTCGCTGGCCTACCGGGACGTCCACCCCCACGACCTGAGCCAGGTGCTGGACCA